>JAZLKQ010000375.1:0-4139 GCA_045597745.1 Bacteroidaceae bacterium
GAATGTCTACAATACCAGAGTAGCTGCAGCCATCCCAATCTCAGGCGACCTGTATACAGGCATAGCGGCATATTATAACTTTGACGAAAGCCCAAGCTACAACCTGTGGGACAAGAGCAACCAGCAGAAAGCCACATTGGGCAGGTCAGGTACATCGGGCACATCGGCTAAGTACGCTACAGACTATGACCGATTTGGCAAAGTCGTCCATACATATTTCGGTGCACAGGGAGCGAACAGTTATGTACGTATGCCAAACCCTCTCAAGGACATAGACGAGAGCACGTTTGAGGGCTTCACCGTAGGTATGTGGGTCAAGCGTACAGATGCCAATCTGTGGGACGACCTCTGGGCGTTCTTCAGTTCAACAAGCTCTGCCGCATCAGGACCACGCCTCTACTTCACAGGCAACACTTACTTGGGATTCAACAACAATGCCGGTGACTGGTTTGATGTCAACCATCCAGACACAAAGAAAGTGTCATCAATCACAGTAGGGGAGTGGAAGTACGTCATGGTCACATTCTCCAAGAGCGCAGGCTACACGCTCTATGTTGATGGTGCAAAAATCTATTCTACGTCATTTGCAGGAAGTACAAGCAGTATTGACAACTTCGACAAGCAAAAGGTGCTTGACGTTGTACGCACTGCCGACCTCTTCTACTTAGGTCTTGGTTCGTTCTGGGGCTCTGCCGACGTCTCATACGACGATGTCCTCATCTACTCACGCGAACTAAGCGCAACAGATGTCAAGGGCGTGTATACACAGCTCAACCGTGTCAATGACTTCACTCCAGACAATCCAGCCACAGGCATCGGCGACGTGCTCACCGACGAGCCATCATCTGTCAGCAATGCCCGTCTCGGCATATATGACCTCACAGGACGTAAGGTCGACACACCTAAGCGCGGCATATACATCATAGACGGCAAGAAGGTTTTTGTCAAGTAATAGTCTCCCCAACAATATTACAACTCATATCAATCGACCGCTTAATGCACATGCGTTGAGCGGTCGATTAGCTTTAGACATACGTATGATTAGCTTTAGACATACGTTCGATCAACGTTAGTCATACGTTCGATCAACGTTAGACATACGTATGTTGCATTTTTACCCTCACATCCCTGTTGGAGACGAGGTTTGACGATCTCAGTTAGCCTACCGCTCCATCGCCCCCTATTGTGCCTGTTTGCCCAAGGTACTTTTCGTAACAATTACAATATCCTCTACGCTGATTTTGTATGCAAATATGCACTCTCGCCACCCCATTGCCTTTTACTATAAATGTCAAGGTGACGATTATTTTATGTCAATTTCAGTACAATTAAATGTTATAATTGTTAAAAATCAACCTCTTTTATAATCTTCTTTGTGAAAATTTGTTTGTCAATAAGAAATTTTGTTTCTTTGCATCGAATATGGGGTGTACTATACACTTACGTGAACAAGGACCGGCGATGACGCCATGGGCAATGCCCGCATAAGACGCATAAATGCTCGGTTTGTGATTGATCTAACAACAAAACAGCGAATAAAAAAGAATAATTAATATCTATCTATTCTAATATTATGTTGTATAACTTTCAGAGGAAAAACTTATGCAAACATCTCCTGGTAGGAGGTGCGTTGCTTGCTGCAAGTTTTGGAATGTACTCTTGCTCTGATGCTTACAACCTGGATACTGAACAGCCATCCAATCTGAACAGTATCTACGGCTATATGTATCAACAGGGTAATTTCACCAATTACTTGCGCCTGATTGACGAGCTTGGACAGAAAGAAATTCTCTCCAAGACCGGTAGTAAAACAGTGTTCATCGCTGACGATGAAGCGTTTGCTAAGTTCTACGCTTCCAATCCTTGGGGAGTGAAGAGATTTGAAGATCTCTCTCCCGCACAGAAGAAACTCCTTCTTGGTGCAGCGATGATTGATAACCCTTATTCTACTTCAATGCTTTCTACAGCTGAGGGCCCAGTAAGGGGTGAGGTATGCCGCCGTTCATCGTCACTTACTCTCTATGATTCAGTACTTGCAGTAAAATCCAAGTCTGATCGTGCTGTAGAAGTGCTCCCACACAATTCTCGTTTCGACGAACTTCAGGTAAACCATGACTCGCTCGTGATTTACACAGACGCATCCAATGCTGCGCCAATGGTTCACTTCAACTACAAGTTTATCGCATCCAACAAGCTCCAGAGCTCTGACATCGACTTCCTGTACAACCAGAATGCGGGAACTCGTGGCAACGAGGATGTGTATGTCAACAATGCCAAGGTTATCAAGCCTAACATTTTCTGTAAGAATGGATTTATCCATCAGGTTGACCGCGTCATCATCCCATTCGACAACATGGCAGACGTCATCCGTAAGCAGCCTGAGTTGTCACTCTTCAACTCTATCATCGAGCGTTTTGCGGCTGCTGAATACTCACGTACACTTACAGATGCTTACAATGTAATTTATAATAAAGATGTTGACTCAGTATTCAACAGACGTTACTACTCAGACCGTTCTGCAGGATCTACTCGTGAGACCGACAGAGCTTTCGAGGTAGACAAGAATGGCAACTCTTTCGATGCGTCACTCAAGTTCGACCCAGGATGGAATGGTTACATGCCACTCTCTGGTGACCCACGTAATGCTATGATGGAGGACCTCGCTGTCATGCTCGTGCCAACTAACAAGGCGATGAGAATATGGATGGGTATAGAACCAGGCCATGAAAATGACCCTCTTGCTACAGGTAAGCCTATCATAGACCAGTATCATTCTCTTGCTGAGACTCCTAACTCAGTGCTTGACGACCTCGTCCGTGTCAACCAGCTCGCGTCTCTTGTATCATCAGTGCCATCACGTTTCTCAGACGTGCTCGATGATGCCAATGACCCACTTGGTATCACAACGGAAGACATAGACTCTGTAATCATAGGTTGCAACGGTGTCATCTATATGACCAACAAGGTATTTGCGCCAAAATCGTACTCATCAGTACTCTTCCCTGCTGTCATCGATACTACTAACTTCAAGATTATCGAGAACGCCATCAGCTGTCTTGACTACGATAAGTACCTCAACTCTATGGTGTCAAGATACATCTTTGTCATCCCAACCAACAAGGGTCTCCTCACATACATCGACCCAGTGTCATACGGACAGACTGAGTCTAACATGTGGGAGTTCCACTTCGACCCTACTAAGACAAAGAATCAGCGTATCTATGCGGACGTATACAAGTGTACTCTCGACGCTACAGGTGAGTGGGTAAAGGGTGAGAAGGTATATACTGTACAGAATCAGGACGTGGCAGCTCACGGTACTGCTATGTACGACCGTCTTTCTAATCTCCTTGACAATATCATCGTCGTTACAGAGTATAAGCCAGAACAGAAGTACTACCGTACTAAGGGCAACTCATACTTGCGCATTGACGGTATTGAGGACGGTTCGCTCGTATATGGCTCATACCAGAATGGTTACAACAAGCCACTCGTTGTCAAGAAGCACTACCCAATGCACAACGGTGCTGCGCTCATCGTTGATGGTGTCGTTATGGGTACAAACAAGTCTGTTGCAATGAACCTTAACGAAAATCCAGAGTTCTCTGAGTTCCTCGGCATGATGCAGGCATGTGGTGCTGTTACCAACACTAACGGTAAGGACAAGTGGGCAGCAACAGCTTCTCAGGAAGGCCTTGGTAACCTCTTCAACCTTAAGGAAAAGGGTGAGGTTGGTGCAGAAGACCTCCCTGCAGGTTCTACTATGAAGGCTACTTACCTCCTCAACAACTTCCACTATACTATCTACGCTCCTACAAATGCTGCAATGCAGTATGCATACGAGCATTACGGTCTTCCTTCACTCCTCGACCTTGAGGCTGCCGAGTTGTACGATATGGAGCACGAGAATACCGACTCTGCGGCTCATGTCAAGGAGGCAATGCTCGACTTCGTGAAGTATCACATCCAGGATAACTCTTGCTACATCGAGGATATGGCAGTAGGTGCAACTTCTTACGAGACTGCTAAGACAGAGCTTATCCCTTCAACAACTGTTGATGAAAATGTAGAGGCTGACAAGGTACAGGCATATAAGGATAATGGTTCATTCATCTCTGCTACAGAGAATGAGGATGGTA
>JAZLKQ010000376.1:0-3529 GCA_045597745.1 Bacteroidaceae bacterium
ACAGGCTATCTCAACACTCCAAAGATACTCGAGATAACGCTCAACAACGGCCTCGACCCTGTGTCGGGCAAGCGTCTTGGACTTGAGACAGGAGACCCACGTGCATTTACATCGTATGAACAGCTATACGAAGCCTACCACAAGCAGATGGTGTACTTTGTCAACATGAAGCTGGCAGTCAACAACTATATCGAACGCATGTTCTCGCTCTATGCGCCGGCTACATTCCTCAGCCTCTTCATAGATGACTGTATCACACGTGGACGTGACTACTACAGTGGTGGAGCACGTTACAATACCACATACATACAGTGTACGGGACTTGGTACAATAACCGACTGTCTGTCAACGATTAAGAAGCATGTCTTTGAAGACGAGAAATATACCATGGACGAATTGCTCAATGCCGTTGCAACCAACTTCGAAGGCAATGAGAAGATGCGCCAGTTTATCATCAACCGCACGCCATTCTTCGGCAATGACGATGACTATGCAGACAGCATTGCAGTCAAGGTCTATGATGACCTCGTAGAGGCTATCGAGGGACATCCTAACACTCGTGGCGGTACTACACAGCTCAACATGCTCTCTACTACATGCCACAACTACTTCGGTTCGGTCTGTGGAGCTTCATGCAATGGACGCCTTGCTAAGTTTGCTATCAGCGACGGAACTTCCCCTGCTCATGGTGCGGATACGCAGGGACCAACGTCAGTCATCAAGTCGCTCGGCAAGCTCGACCAGACCAAGAGCGGCGGTACATTGCTCAACGTACGCTTTGTGCCATCTCTGCTGAAGCGTGAAGAAGACCTGAAGAAACTCGTCAGCCTCATTCGCACATACTTCAGCCTTGGCGGTCATCACATACAGTTCAACATCGTTGACACCCAGACATTGCTCGACGCACAGCAGTCGCCTGATGAGTACAAGGACCTGCTTGTACGAGTGGCAGGATATTCTGACTACTTCAATGACATGACAGAGCAGTTGCAGAATGAGATTATTGCACGTACAGAGAACGAAGAGTTTTAACCGTCTGACGAGAATCTTTAGTTATGATATTTGACATCAAGCGATTTGCCATCAACGACGGCCCGGGCATACGAACTACTATCTTTATGAAAGGGTGCCCGCTCCGTTGCGTATGGTGCCACAATCCTGAGGGACTGAGCGAACGCCCCGTCAAGCTATACACGAAGAAGAAGTGCATAGGCTGTGAGAGTTGTGTGGAGGCCTGTCCGCAGCACAACCTGATGCTGACTGCAGATGGTATAGTGGACGGAGGCAGATGCATCACTTGCAGACGATGCACGGACGAGTGTCCGACTCTCGCCCTGCAGATGGCTGGCAAGGAGTGGGATATGCATGACTTGATGGACGTGATAGAGAAGGAGCGTCAGGTGATGGAGGACAGTGGAGGCGGTGTCACAGTATGTGGCGGCGAACCGATGATGCGTCCTGACTATCTGGTCGATGTGCTTACAGAACTCAAGTCCAGAGGTCTCCATACGGCAGTAGATACGACGCTCTTCGCTTCACAGCAGGCGGTGGACAGGGTAATGGCACTGGCGGACATGTTTCTTGTTGACCTCAAGCACATGGATAGCGCCAAGCATACGATGTACACACGTGTACCCAACGATAAGATACTCTCCAATATCCAGTACGTCTCTGCACAGGGTTCCCGCTTCTGGATACGTATACCACTGATTGTTGGAGTCAATGCCGATGACGCCAATCTTGAGGCAAGTGCAGACTTTCTCGCATCATTGCCTAACCCTCCAGAACAGGTCAATCTCCTTGTATACCATGATATAGGCAAGGGCAAGCATGAGCGAATGTCTACGCAATACAATCCTGACGGTATCTCTATGCAACCTCCGACAGACGAAGAACAGCAACATGCTCTCGAGATATTCAGCAGTCGTGGACTCAATGCCGTGATCGGAGGATAGGACTGTCAGAGATGTAATGATATGATAAACAACTAATAAGGAAGTGAACACGATTATTTTTATAATAAGAACACGAATCCCTCAAATCTAACGAATAAAAGGATGGCTTCGCCGAGCTAAATCTTCGTGTTCGAATAATAAATATCAAGTGGTCATTTGCGATTCTAATATATATATATTGAGCAGTTACTTAATAAGCAAAAGAAAGATAAGATTATGAACAACGAACTTGTTAAACGTTTTCTTAAATACGTGTCCTTCGACACACAGTCATCAGAGTCGTCAACTACTACTCCAAGCACAGATAAGCAATGGACTATAGCACGTTATCTCAAGGACGAGCTCACTGAGATGGGGCTCGAAGATGTAGAAATGGATGATAACGGATATGTGTATGCTACACTGCCTTCCAACATGGACAGGGACGTGCCTACGGTGGGATTCATAGCTCATTATGATACGAGCCAAGATTGTTCGGGTGAGGACATCAAGCCTCGCATCATCGAGAATTATGATGGTGGTGATATAGTCCTAAGTCCAGGTATCATTACTTCACCGGACAAGTTCCCAGAACTGCTTGACCACAAGGGCGAAGACATCATCGTAACTGACGGAACGACTCTGCTCGGTGCAGACGACAAGGCAGGTGTGGCTGAGATAGTCCAGGCGATGGCATACCTCTTGGTACATCCTGAGGTGAAGCATGGCAAGGTAAGAGTTGCGTTCAATCCAGACGAGGAGATCGGTATGGGAGCGCACAAGTTTGATGTCGAGAAGTTTGGTTGCGCATTTGCCTATACAATGGACGGCAGTGAGGTAGGGGAGATCGAGTACGAGAACTTTAATGCAGCTTCTGCCAAGATAACTATCACGGGATGTAGCGTTCATCCTGGTTATGCCAAGGACAAGATGATCAACGCTGCCCGAGTAGCAACAGAACTGGTACAGCTGATGCCACAGGACGAGACTCCTGAGACTACGGAAGGGTACGAAGGATTTTATCATGTCACCGAAGTAAGCGGATGCTGCGAGAATGCCTCTATCTCTGTAATAATCCGTGATCATGACAGAGAATGTTTTGAGGCACGCAAGGTCAAGATGATGGATATTGTCGATAAGATAAACGACAAGTACGGAGCGGGTGTTGCAAAAGTCGTAGTGCGTGACCAATACTATAATATGCGTGAGAAGGTTGAACCTATGATGTATATCATCGATATAGCAGAGGAGGCTATATCTGCAGCAGGCATGAAGCCAAAGATCAAGGCAATCCGTGGTGGTACTGATGGCGCCCAGCTTTCGTTCAAGGGACTCCCTTGCCCAAACATCTTTGCTGGTGGCATCAACTTCCATGGACCTCATGAGTTCTGCCCTGTGCAGAGTATGGAGAAGGCCATGATGACAGTAGTCAACATCTGCTCTTTGGTAGGCGAGAAACTATGATGAATGTCATATTTGCGATGCAAAGAGTAGGGTGGAAAACTTGCTTTAAGTATCGCTTATAAGACCTTTATGAAAAAAATAAGGTAATGATATACTTTTTGGTACACCTCATAGTCCAAGCGTCCGGATGG
>JAZLKQ010000377.1:0-2322 GCA_045597745.1 Bacteroidaceae bacterium
CGGAGCGATATAAGCCATGTGATTGCTACCCGAGAGCAATATGTTGTCGTGGATCTCTTCTCTTGCCGTCTGAGCACTTGCCATAAGTGACATGCCCATAAAGGCAAGCAACATGTATCTCTTCATCGTCTATTCCTTTGCTAACTTGTTACTCACTCCGTTATTACTCCCAACGCTGAATCTCAGCGATGTTGTACTTCTCAATAGAGTTGAGTCTACCGCTAACATCATGAGAAGAAGGATGATACCAACTGAAGCTGCTAAAGTAGTTGCGAAGGTCTGCACTCTTGAAGATATATCCATGACGAGCATATATGGCATTGCGAAGGATACGAAGGTCTGAGCCAGAGAGTCCACTCAAGTCAGAAGCAGTGACACGTCGCTGGCTGAGCCATGCATACTGGTCTGCACTTGACACAGCATAGTTGTCGCTACGTGACTTCTGCACAGGCTTCACAGCAGCCTTTCTTGACGCTGCCTCTGCAGCCTCCCTTGCTGACTCTGCTGCAGCCTTGGCTTCTGCTGCTTCAGCCTTTGCAGCCTCCGCCTCTGCCTTTGCCTCTGCAAGTTCAAGCTTTAGTTCATATTCCTCTTCCAACTCCTTCTTGGCATCCTCCTTAAACTTGTTTGTAATCATGTCACAAGAAGTAAACGCTGCACACGAAGCTATAATGCCAGCTAATACAAATAACTTTTTCATTCTTTAATCTATTAGTTTTCTAGGTATCATTACTTTGATTATATGCAAAGAAACAACTTTTATGTCATATTTCAAAATAAAAACATCATTTTGTTACAAGGACAAAGAAAAATCGTTAACTTCGCAAACAAATACATTTATAATCATCGTAACATGAAACGAACACTTATCTCTATCCTTACACTCATATCTGTGCTTTGTATCTCTGCACAACCACGCCTCTCACTCCAACAAGTACAATACGGCAGCAGTCTCTTCGGCATGAAAGGCACGCCACATGTCTCATGGATGAACGACGGCGAACACTACTCGTCTATACAGCATGACAACAAGGGAGATGTGCAGGTGGTTACTATCTCCGCAAAGGACAACAGCAGCGAGGTGCTGATACCTGCAGGTCAGCTCGTGGACAAAGCATCAGGCAAACGACTCGACGTCGAGGACTTCACCATAAGTTCTGATCAGGACAACGTACTGATATACACCAATAGCCGCAAGGTGTGGCGACTCAATACGAGAGGCGACTACTGGGTGCTCAACCGTAAGTCAGGCACACTCCATCAACTCGGCAAGGGATTGCCTGAGAGTTCGCTGATGTTCGCCAAATTCTCTCCAGACAACAAGAAGGTAGCGTACGTATCACGCAACAACATCTATGTCGAAGACCTGCAGACCAAGACATACAAGGCAGTGACCAGCGACGGATGTGATACCATCGTCAACGGCACCTTCGACTGGGTATACGAGGAGGAGTTCAGTTGCATGGATGGATTCAGATGGAGTGCAGACAGCAAGTACATCGCTTATTGGCAGAGCAATACCAGTGGCACAGGATGGTTTGACATCATCAACAACGTTGACTCCATATATCCTACCGTCGCACGATTCCCTTACCCTAAGGCAGGCACGACGAATAGTGGCGTACGCATTGGATATGTTTCGGCAAAAGGAGGCGATTCGCACTGGTTGCCTATACCTGGCGATTCACGCAACAACTATCTGCCTCGCATGGAGTTCGTCCCTGGTACAGACGTACTCTTCATACAGCAGATGAACAGACAGCAAAACACCAACAAGGTCTGGACCTTTGACATCAGCAAGGCTAATACAAACAACGCCTCCTCACTTCTCAACAATATCTTCACTGACACCGACAAGGCTTGGCTTGAGACTAACGACAATGTACACTTTCTGCCAGGTGGCAAATACTTCACCTTCATGAGCGAACGTGACGGCTGGAGACATATATATCGCGTAAGTATGGACGGCAAGAAGATGAGCCTCATCACAAAAGGAGACTTCGACGTGGTGGAGGAAGTAGGATATGACGAGGCAAGACAGCAGATATACTTTATCGCATCGCCAGACAATGCCACTCAGCGATACCTCTACAGAGCAGACATCAACGGTAATGGCAAGTGCCAGCTCATCAGCGACCCGAAGGAGAGGGGCCAGCACTCGTACAGCATGTCGCCTACTTGCGACTACGCCATACACACATTCTCCAACGCCACGACCATGCCTCGGGCTGACTTGCTCGACATGAGACGTATGACCATAGTACGCAACCTCACCGACAACTCGCAGGCACAGGCTCGTTACGACAATCTCGGACTAAGCCA
>JAZLKQ010000378.1:0-5683 GCA_045597745.1 Bacteroidaceae bacterium
CCTATCGTTGAAGTGTCAGCCTTGGTGTAAGACAGTGGGCGCATTTTGCTCCATTCAGTGATGCAGAATGAAATGCCGCCCTAAGAAGAAGTTAGGCGGTAAAGCTCTATTTTACAAGAACCTACCGCCTAACATGCTGTATTTCAGTCAGTCTCTATTATTCTTCTACTGCTGCCTGCGCGGCGGCGAGACGTGCGATAGGCACACGGAATGGAGAACAAGATGCGTACTTCATACCGAGCTTAGCGCAGAACTTAACTGATGATGGTTCGCCACCATGCTCACCACAGATACCTGTACGGATACCTGGACGCACTGCATTACCCTTCTCACATGCCATCTTGATAAGCTGACCTACACCCTTCTGGTCAAGTACAGCGAATGGATCTGCCTTGAGGATCTTCTTCTCAAGATACTCTGGAACGAATGAAGCAACGTCATCACGAGAGTAACCGAATGTCATCTGAGTGAGGTCGTTTGTACCGAATGAGAAGTACTCTGCCTCTGTAGCAATACGATCTGCAGTGAGACATGCACGTGGAATCTCAATCATTGTACCTACCTCGAACTTGATCTCTGTACCATACTCTGCAAATACCTCTGCTGCAACCTTCTTGATAATCTCCTTCTGCTGCTTGAGCTCATAGAGAATACCTACAAGTGGTACCATGATCTCTGGATGTGGATCATAGCCTTCCTTCTTGAGTTCACATGCTGCTGAGAGGATAGCACGTGTCTGCATAGCAGTAATCTCTGGATATGTAACACCGAGACGGCAACCACGATGACCAAGCATTGGATTAGCCTCATCGAGAGCTGCTGCACGCTTCTTGATTACCTCGAGATCAACACCCATCTGCTCTGCCATCTCCTGCTGACCAGAAGGATTCTCCTTGTTAGGTACGAACTCGTTGAGTGGTGGGTCAAGGAGACGGATATTAACCTGGAGACCGTCCATAGCCTTGAGTATACCATAGAAGTCCTCCTTCTGATAAGGGAGAAGCTTAGCAAGAGCCTTCTCACGATCCTCTGCTGTCTCTGCAAGGATCATCTCACGCATAGCCTTGATCTTCTCGCCCTCAAAGAACATGTGCTCTGTACGAGTAAGACCGATACCCTTAGCACCAAACTCGCGTGCCTTGATAGCATCAGCAGGTGTACCAGCATTAGTACGTACCTCCATCTTAGTATACTTGTCACAGAGATCCATGAGTGCCTTGAAGTCACCTGAAAGCTCTGGATCGATAGTCTTAACTTCACCAGCATATACCTGACCTGTAGTACCATTGAGTGAGATATAGTCACCCTCCTTATATACTACACCATCAATCTCTACTGTCTTGCTCTTGTAGTCCACATTGATAGCACCAGCACCTGATACACAGCACTTACCCATACCACGGGCAACAACCGCTGCGTGAGATGTCATACCACCACGAGCTGTAAGGATACCCTCTGCAGCTGACATACCAGCAAGGTCCTCAGGAGATGTCTCTATACGTACCATGATCACCTTGTGGCCCTTAGCGTGCCATACCTGAGCATCATCTGCATGGAATACAATCTGTCCACAAGCAGCACCTGGTGATGCTGGGAGACCCTGTGTAATGACCTTAGCCGCCTTTTGAGCTTCCTTATCAAATACTGGGTGGAGAAGTTCGTCAAGCTTCTGTGGCTCACAACGGAGGATTGCAGTCTTCTCGTCGATAAGACCTTCACGTACAAGATCCATCGCAATCTTAACCATTGCAGTACCAGTACGCTTACCATTACGTGTCTGGAGGAACCAGAGCTTACCTTCCTGTACAGTAAACTCCATATCCTGCATGTCATGATAGTGATTCTCAAGCTTATCCTGAAGTGCATCAAGCTCCTTATAGAGTTCTGGCATAGCTTCCTCCATAGAAGGATACTTAGCTACACGCTCCTCCTCAGAGATTCCTGCACGCTCAGCCCAACGCTGTGATCCGATCTTTGTAATCTGCTGAGGTGTACGTATACCTGCTACAACGTCTTCACCCTGTGCATTGATAAGGTACTCTCCGTTGAAGAGATTTTCACCATTACCAGCATCACGAGAGAAGCATACACCAGTAGCAGAAGTCTCACCCATATTACCGAATACCATTGCCATTACTGATACTGCAGTACCCCACTCGTCTGGAATACCTTCCATCTTGCGGTAGAGGATAGCACGCTCGTTCATCCAGCTGCGGAACACTGCACAGATAGCTCCCCAAAGCTGTACGATAGGGTCTGTTGGGAAGTCCTGACCTGTCTGCTCCTTGATAGCTGCCTTGAAGAGTTCTACAAGCTTCTTTAGCGATTCTACAGAGAGATCCTTGTCGAGTACTACTCCCTGCTCTTCCTTAACCTGCTCAATAATAGCTTCAAATGGATCGATATCTTCCTTATTAACTGGCTTGAGACCCATAACCACATCACCGTACATCTGTACGAATCGACGATAAGAATCGTATACGAAGTGTGGGTTACCAGTCTTCTTAACAAGACCTTCTGCTACCTCATCATTGAGACCAAGGTTGAGGATAGTATCCATCATACCTGGCATAGATGCACGAGCACCAGAACGTACACTGACAAGGAGAGGGTTGTTGACATCACCAAACTTGCTGTTCATCAACTCTTCTGTGTGAGCTACTGCGGCCATCACTTCTCCCTGGAGGAGTTCCTTGATCTTGTCCTCACCTACCTCATAATACTCATTACAGCAGTCTGTTGTAATAGTAAAACCTGGAGGTACTGGCACTCCAATAAGGTTCATCTCGGCAAGGTTAGCACCCTTACCACCAAGCGCTTCGCGCATCTGCGCATTACCTTCAGCCTGTCCGTTACCGAAGGTATAAACTCTTTTCTGACTCATTGTTCTTAAATGTTATTTATTTCTAAATTTAAGGTAATTAATATCATAAATAGCTTTATCTCTGTATCGTTATTGGTCAATTATATATACAAGGTGTATATCTGGTAACCTCTATAATTGTCTTTCGGAGAGCAAATATAATTGCTTTATGTCAATTAATCAAGAAAAAACACATTTATTTTATAAGTTTTTCATAAATGAATAGCAAATGAAGGCTTTTACACCTTATTAATATATAAAAGTTTCTCCAGCTCAAAATAAGTTGTCTGTCTACACCCTGCTCTTCATTTATATAAATCATGCGGTCGTCTGAGCTTGATCGACCGTATGTCTGAGCTTAATCGACCGTATGTCTGAGCTTAATCGACCGTATGTTCACGTCAAAAGTCCCGGTTCTTTTGATAGAGACAAAGGGAAGTTGATTTTTGTCTTAACTAACAAGTACTACATAGTGGCTGTGTATTGACAAAGACAATATGCTCACGAAGGACTATTTTTGTATTGTAGACACATGAAAAACTTGAATAATATATTATAAAATACACAGGCTGAATATTGTTCATCTGCAATATAGTATGTTCTTTTTATCCACAACATTTCCTATATTGATAATAATATTATATATTTGCAGTCCTAAAGGATAAGAATAAGACATATACACCATACCATTACAAGGCAATGAACAATGATATAAGCGTACCCATGAAGGCTGACTTCTCCAACTTCCCAAAAGGAGAAGGGTTTGCACAGATAGAAGGGAAAATATTTATTGCAGAGAATGTAAACTCTACAGAGCACACTATACATATAGAGAGCATGAAGCATCCCGTGCAGCTGGGTATGACCTTATTCTTTATATGCACCAATGGCAGCCTCCATATTCGTGTCAACGTGAAGGACTATGTGATAGAACGCATGATGGGTATCACGTGCAGCACAGGAGCGTTTATGCAGATTACAAGTATCAGCCAAGACTTCAAAGGGCTATTTCTTGCAATTAGTAATGATTTCATCGACCATGGAAGCAATGTAAAGGCCGCTATGGCTATATACAAGAAGATACAGGAGAAGCCATTCTTCAATGTAAAGGAAGACAGGGTTAGCGACCAGATATCGCTTATCAAGTATCTTAAGAACAAACTCCTCGACCCAGAGTTCATGTTCAAGGAGGAGATAGCTCAGCACATCATGGGCATACTATTGCTCAACGGGTATCAGGCATATATAGCGCAAAACAGGCAGGAAGAGATAGAACGTCATAGATACAAGAATAGAAAAGACGAAATATTTGAACTCTTTATCAAGGAAGTGCAGGAGGACTATACTATGGAGCGCAATGTAAAATATTATGCAAACAAACTATGCATTACCCCTAAGTATCTCAGTTCGATAGTACATGAGGTAAGCGGCAAGTATGCTACCGAATGGATTGACGAATATGTGATCATGGAGTCCAAAGCTCTCCTACGCAACAGCACCATGTCAATCAAGGAGATATGTCAGCACCTGCACTTTGCCAATCAATCTTTCTTTGCGAAGTACTTTAAGCAACACACCGGATACACTCCTAAGCAATACAGGAATAACGAGTAAGTATAAATATGTCTGTACACTCTTTAGCAAAGAATATCATCGACTGTGCCCAACAGGCTTGGGGTCCCTCATGCAAGACTACACTATGGCTTCTCAAGCTGATGATACCAATATCACTTGTGGTGAAACTGATGCAAATGTATGGTTTCATCGAGTATATTGCGCAATATCTTGACCCTATATTTACATATATAGGATTGCCGGGATACTCAGCCATCGCTTTTCTCACAGGAGCTTTCGTCACAACATACGCAGGCTTAGCAGTCATGATGTCCATGGCTCTTACGCTGAGAGAGGCCACCATCATATCCATCATGATATGTATATGCCATGCTGTATTTGTAGAAAGCGCCGTAGTGAAGAAGACGGGATCGTCATTCTGGAAAATGGCTGTACTAAGATTTGTACTTGCCTTTGTTGCAGGATGGTATCTCAACCTTGTGCTACCAGATATGAGCGAGGAATTTGTTGCTTCTATGACTGATGAAGTCCATGCTACACTGCTCTCTACCCTAACCACTTGGTGTATATCCACCCTAAAGATGTCGGCAATGATCATGGGATTGGTCTATGCGCTTATGACCGTACAAAAGCTGATGGAATCGTATGATCTCATTCAACGACTGTCCAAGGTTCTTGCTCCACTGATGAAGGTATTTGGGCTCCCAGACAATGCCGCATATATGTGGGTCGTGGGCAACGTACTGGGCATCAGCTACGGATCTGCTGTCATGGTAGATATGGAAGAAAAGGGAATGATATCAAAAGACAACGCAAATGATGTCAACTATCATCTCGTGATGAATCACTCAATGCTTGAAGACACATGCGTATTTGCTTCTTTTGGCATAAGCGCTTTCTGGATATTGTCTACCCGAATACTGTTTGCAATGATTGTGGTATGGAGCAGAAAACTACTCGTACTTCATCGTCTGGGTAGGTCTGCTGATACTCATAAGAAATGAAGACCCAAATATTACTATCAGCGCAACAATAAGTGTCACAATATTTACACCTATAATATATAGCCAGTTAAACTGGATTGGCACTGCATCAATGTAATATGTGGTGGCATCGAGCTTTATGATAGCAAATTGACTCTGCAAGTAACATAACGCAATACCTATTACATTACCCCAAAGCATACCTTGACCGACCAGCAAAGTAGCGAAATTTATAAATATCCTACGTACTGCCATATTTGTG
>JAZLKQ010000379.1:0-4222 GCA_045597745.1 Bacteroidaceae bacterium
TTTGTCATCGCCGATACAGACCGGATCGAACCGGAACTGACCTTGCGACACTTCGCGGAAGTAGTCATTAACGGAAACTTCACCGTTCCCGGTGCCGAAAATATAGTCGGACCAGACCTGCGCAAGCTCTTCGTCGGGCATATCGAAATAACCGTTTTGATAGTTGAAAACGATCGCGAGTAAATTCTTCGGCTCGGTGTGGGTGCCGAGGTCGGAGAAAAACAGGTTCCTGGTTTCGGGATTGGTTTTCAGGTCTTCGATCGAGTATAAAGGCGACTCGGCATATGGTTCCTCCGGCTTCCCGGAACAGCCGACCAGCAGCGCCGCCGCCAGGACCATCACGGCGAGGCATCGGAATACGCATTTCTTCAATGGTGCGCCCCTCCTGCAAACCCGAATTATCTGCGTTTATAGAGCACGATCTCCGGGTCGGCACCGTTGCATCCGTATTCACAGACAAGAATAAACGCTTCGCTGGCAACAATCCCGTAGCAACGGTCGGAATCCGACCGCTCCACCTGATTGCAAAGATAAATGTCGTTGCCGTTCAGAAAGGTAACGGTCGTTCCGTTGCATAACGGATACTCTAAATTCACATAAGTGCCATTTAAAAGAAAGAGATCATTTATCAGGCTGCGATGCTGGAGCCGCATACCTCCTCAACACAACAGAAGCTCAGCAGACTGTCAAGGTCAACATTATCAGTAACGGACAAGTAATTGCTGGAACAGCAAAGATTGCAGCAGGAAAGGGTGTAAAGGTGTCCGTCATAGACGGAGTGTTTCAGAGCGAAGAGACAGAGGTCAAGCCATTAAAGGACAATGACTATACAGGATGGATAGTCAACCCTGCATTTGACGGCAACTCTTCTTACGGATGGACAGGAGCACCTACAGTTAACTACAACTGTGCAGAGAAGTTTAGTACTGCTACTTTTGACATCTATCAGATTATCACAGGACTACCTGCTGGCAAATACATATTGTCTTGCAACGGTTTCTACCGTGATGGAGCATACGCAACTGCTGCCCAACATCGCACAAACGGTACCGAAAAGCTCAATGCATATCTATATGCAAACGATGATAAGGTGGCTCTCGTATCTATATTGGACGAAGCAGGCAAAAAGGGAGCAATAGGTGTAAAACCTACTTCATACGAGTACATCCCTGACAATATGGAACAGGCGAATATATACTTTGCTGACAACCTCTATTACAACTCTCTTGAGTGTACTGTGGGAGAAGACGGCATATTGCGTATAGGAGTCAAGAAGTCTGTCAGCAACACAAATGACTGGACTATATTCGACAACTTCAAGCTTACATACGTTGACGAGGAAGAACCTACAGGCATCACTCAGATACAGACATCACTCCACTCTTCTGACAACAGCATATACACCATCTCAGGACATAAGGTTGACGCTTCACAAAAGCTCAGCAAAGGTGTGTACATCGTTGGAGGCAAGAAGGTATACGTGAAGTAATCTTATTTATAAGAACAAATTATGAGACCAACACCACAACAAATAAGGGAGACGGCAGTACAGACGGAGCCGGCAGACTTTATACATTGGCTTACCAACCATTATCTGGACTCTATAGGAGGTCAACTGACTGCTGACAACATGCACATGCTCAACAATGAGCAGCACACACTTCTCGCATATAGGTACTTGATGGACGAAGTCATGGAAGGCGGATTCATACAGCTCATACAGAATGGATACGCTCCATACGTACTCTCTGGAGGACTACCATACGTCATGAAGAAGCTATGGGGGCTCACAGATTTTGGCAAGTTTCTATTTGATGTACGCAAAGAGTACAATCACAATAGAGAAGCACTCGAGGCTGATCTTACCGAAGAGGAGTTTATGGCTCTATACGAACAATACGAAAAGATGAATGAATATGGCGACGACTACCTCGATGATTATCAAGAAGAAGTAACACCCACCATTGTCAAGCATGTAGTAGAACATGCTGAAGATTTTTAGACAACATGAAGAAACAAACTAAACAACCATCGGTCAACATCAAAAACAAACGAGCTTCGTTTGACTATGAGTTTATCGACACATATACCGCAGGTATAGTACTTACCGGCACTGAGATCAAGTCAATACGTGCAGGCAAAGCAAGTCTTGTGGACACATATTGCTACTTCACCAACGGCGAATTATGGCTGAAGAATATGTACGTAGCTCTATACATGGAAGGATCATACAATAACCATATAGAGCGACGTGAACGTAAGCTGTTGCTCAACAGGAAAGAGCTCCGCAATCTCGAGGGCGAGATAAAGTCGCCTGGATATACCATCATTCCGGCAAGGCTATTTATCAACGAAAAAGGTCTTGCAAAGATTGTCATAGCTTTGGCACGAGGTAAGAAAGAATACGACAAGCGTCAATCGCTCAAGGAAAAGGAAGACAGAAGAGAGATAGACCGAATATACAAGGGAAGGCTATAGTCTAACGAGTCTTTCGTTCTCTTTTCATACCCCTCCGTTGTGATTTTATACCACCCGTTGCGAGATGGGAGAAAACAAACATTCCCTTATATGAACATACAAGATATAATCAAAGATAGGATACTCATATTAGATGGTGCTATGGGCACCATGATACAACAGTACGGACTCAAGGAAGAAGACTTTAGAGGAGAGAAATTTCGAGATATACCCGGACTGATGAAAGGCAACAATGATATACTCAATATCACTCGTCCTGACGTCATTAGCGACATTCACCGCAAATATCTTGATGCAGGAGCAGACATCATAGAGACCAACACATTCTCTTCTCAGCGCATATCTATGGCTGACTACAATGTCGAGGATTATTGCCATGAAATCAATGAAGCCGGATGTAGACTTGCCCGTCAACTTGCAGACGAATATACCAGACGCAATCCTGACAAGCCACGATATGTGGCAGGTAGTGTAGGGCCAACCAACAAGACTTGTTCCATCTCTCCTGATGTCAACAATCCCGCATTGCGCAATCTCACTTATGACGAACTCGTATCAGCTTACATAGAGCAGATGCAGACACTCATTGAGTGCGGAGTAGATACCATACTCATTGAGACAATATTTGACTCTCTCAATGCTAAGGCTGCCATATATGCAGCAGAAGAAGCAATGGCAATTGCTGGACGTAGAGTACCTATACAGCTGTCTGTCACAGTCTCTGACATAGCAGGACGTACACTCTCCGGACAGACACTCGAGGCATTCCTTGCCTCTATTCAACATGCAGACATCCTCTCCATCGGGCTCAACTGTTCGTTTGGAGCAAAACAACTGAAACCATTTCTACGTCAACTTGCAGAACGCGCTCCATACTATATAAGTGCATATCCCAATGCAGGATTGCCTAACAGCCTCGGTCAATATGACCAGACTCCAGAAGAGATGGCACAACAAGTATGCGAGTATGTAGATGAAGGACTTGTTAATATAATAGGTGGATGCTGTGGTACAACTGACGCTTATATTGCCAAGTATCAAGATATCATCAAGGGAAAGAAGCCTCATACACCAGCAGCCAAACCTGAACACATGTGGTTGTCAGGACTCGAGTTACTGGAGCTCACCCCTGAGCTACACTTCATCAATGTTGGCGAGAGATGCAATGTCGCAGGTTCACGCAAGTTTCTACGACTCATCAACGAAAAGAAGTATGATGAGGCTCTGTCAATAGCTCGCAAACAGGTCGAAGACGGAGCACTCGTCATAGACATCAATATGGACGACGGACTGCTTGACGCTAAGGCAGAGATGGTCAACTTCCTCAACCTTATGATGTCCGACCCCGACATATCTAAGGTGCCTGTCATGATAGACTCTTCAAAGTGGGATGTCATTACTGCTGGACTCAAGTGTGTGCAAGGCAAGTCGATTGTCAACTCCATATCTCTCAAGGAAGGTGAAGAAGTATTTATCTCACATGCCACAGAGATCAAGCGACTTGGAGCGGCAACAGTAGTCATGGCATTTGACGAGCAAGGGCAAGCAACCACATACGAACGTAAGATCGAGATATGTCAGAGAGCGTACCATATACTTGTAGACAAAGTAGGATTTAATCCTCACGACATCATCTTCGACCCTAATGTACTTGCCGTTGCTACTGGCATGGAGGAGCACAATGACTATGGTTTGGACTTCATACGTGCAACAGAATGGATAAAGCAACATCTACCAGGAGCTC
>JAZLKQ010000380.1:0-1948 GCA_045597745.1 Bacteroidaceae bacterium
GTCAGCAGTAAGTGGAGGCATACCGTCAATATTGCCGACTCTGAATGACAATGGTTTGCGAATGCCCAATGCCTTCATCACACGCCGGCACAATATGCTCAGGCGCTGATTGCCTTTGTTGCCAAGAGCCTTGAAGTCAAAGAATGGTCGTCTCACAGCATACTGTTTGTGCTGCTTATGATTGATCATCGGCGTATCCATCCTTATACCACAGAGTATCTCCTTGTCACCCTGTTGCTGTAGCCACTCCGTAATACGGTCATTGCTCCATAGCGGATAATCCATACCACTCAAGAATATGAGGCGGTCAAATGTCAATGGGTAATCCAACGCCGCCTTGACAAGACGCATCTGATACTCCACCTCGAGTATCGTGCCCCACCGCACATCCACCCTCTGCTCCAGAAAGTGTACTCTCTCGTCATCTATCAACGAGACAAACGGTCCTATGTCCGACTTGCGGTCAATATGCACAAAGAAGTGCGCATCGTCATGAAGCGCCCGTATAAGCCTCGCCAACTGCGGAGCATCCGTATGTGCCGATATAAGATATGCTAACATGTTATTTTCCCCTCCCACTCAACCATTTCACTCTTTCCACATAAGGCACAAGCCACGTGCAGATGCACATCACAAATACCAGCAGTATGATAAAGTCATCCCACCTGCCGTATATGCTCTTGCCAAATGATATATGTGTCAGTCTATAAAACTGCAATATAGGATAATGCGCCACAAAGTACACCATGGAGTGCTCACCTATATAACTGATGACCGGTATACGTGCTACTGGCAACTTGATAAGCACTCCTGACAGCCCAGTGAGTATTATGGCTGTATTAAAGAACGCCGCCCACGCATTGCCGTCAAACCTGTTGCCGCTCATCGCATATTCACCATGCCACAATATGTTGCTCACTACAAACGCTACCACCATCGCGCCACATACCCATAGCGCCACACCACGGCTCATGTGCTCCAGACACCATCGCCACCCTCTGCCAAGATAGAAGAAGAATATGCCCATAGGCACATTGCTCAGGCTCATAGGCAATGGATTGCCCTCCTTGTACATCCACCAGCTGATAAAGGGACATGCGACCAGAAGCACAGTCTGCAGTACTGATATAGGCTTGAATACGCGTATCTTCTTCATCAGATGCACCAGCACATACGCCGAGAAGAACGAGAACAGGAACCACACCGGTTCGTTGCCCCACACACTGCTCGTACGCCACAGATGATCCCACGACATCGGTTCGATAGGATGATGATACCTGCTATACTGCACCGGCAGATAAGCCGCATACACCACCCAGCCTATCAGTCCCCATGCCATATACGGTACAAGCAGACGCTTAGCCTTGTCACGGATATATGCACCAGTATCTCCCGACATCGTCTTGTTGAAATACCCTGCCTTAAAGAAGAAGAAACACATGAAGAAGAAAGTCCACGCCATCACCTCACCCCACCAGTCATCAGCCTTATGTCCACAAAAGGTGATAGTATGGAGCGTCACCATGCGTATGATACATACACCGCACAGCAAGTCAAACGCATGATTTCTTGTCTTTGCCACTTACAACTTATAACTTATAATTTACTACTTACAACTCCCTCAGGAGATATAATGTGGCAAAATTATAACAAATATTTGACATACATCCGCATAACACATAAAAAACAAGCCACGCCGCACCAAAAAGGGGGATTCATGGAGAGTATAAATCCAACTGAGAACAGAAAAAACATCCAACGAAATGGCGCAACCCAAAAGACGTATTCGTCTTCTTTACGCATTAACTAAATCTTCATCCCGATAACCTCTTCTATAATTGGTGCCATATCGTAGTATCTGTATTGGGCAAGTCTGCCTCCGAAGATGACGTCAGATTCGACGGCCGCAAGCCTACGGTATCGGTCTGCAAGAGCGTTGTTGGCGGTA
>JAZLKQ010000381.1:0-8693 GCA_045597745.1 Bacteroidaceae bacterium
CAAGCAGTCGCTGGGATGTGACGAACGCCTCTTCCGTCGCATAGTCAAGACTGTGTTCACCATGCGTCGCAAGATGATGCGCAATGGTATGAAGCAGATACTTCCCAAGGATTCACCAATGCTTGCCGACCCTATCTTCACGAAGCGACCAGAGCAACTGTCGGTTGCAGACTTTGTTGAGTTGACTAATAGGGTGGAGGCAGAGCTTAAGTGATGGAATTTCCTGCTCCCAATATCTTAACCATCTCTTTTGCTGCCTTAGCAGAAGCACCTGCATCACCGAGTATACGGTTCATCTCCTCGTACTCTTTGAGCATGGCGTTACGTCCTTCAGAGTCAGGAAGGATGAGTTTTAGATAATGCTTGATGTTAGAGATTGTCATGCGATCAGCAACAAGTTCCTGGACTACTTCTTTGTCGGCAACGAGGTTGACAAGAGATATGTATTTGACCTTGATCAGATGTTTGCGAACCCATGATATGAATTTGCCTACAGGAGTGTAATAGCATACTACCTGTGGGACGCCCATGATAGCAGTCTCCAGAGTTGCTGTGCCTGAGGTGACAAGGGCTGCAGTGGAGTGGGAGAGTAGTCGGTATGTCTGTCCGAAGACAATCTTGACATTGCTGCCAGACGGGATGTATTTGCTGTAGTATTCTATGTCCTGGCCTGGAGCACCCGCAATGACGAGTTGATAGCCACCAAATTGGGATGCGGATTCAATCATCATTCGGAGATTGTCCTTAATCTCTTGTTTGCGACTGCCGGCAAGCAATGCGATGATTGGCTGTAGAGGCAGTTCGTTGACGGCACAAAACTTAGCCATAGACTCTTCGCCTTCTTCAGATTTGCGGAAACTGTCGACAGCATCGACACATGGATTGCCCACATAATGGATAGGGTAATGTCTATCTCCAAACCATTTGACCTCAAAAGGCAGGATAGAGAAGAGCTCGTCAACATCACGCCTTATGTTCTTGATGCGATATTCTTTCCATGCCCATATCTTAGGTGAAATATAATAGAATACACGTGGATACTTGCCCTTGCCTCTATGCTTGTGTATGTACTTGGCGATGTCAAGGTTGAATCCCGGGTAGTCTACAAGTATGACCACATCAGGCTTCCATTGGTCTATGTCCCTCTTGCATAGTCTCATGCCGCCAAGTATCTCTGGCAGATGCATGAGTACAGGTATAAAGCCCATATATGCTAGCTGCTTGTAATGCTTGACAAGGGTTCCGCCAATGGCTTTCATCTTGTCGCCTCCGAAGAATCTAAACTCGGCGTCAGGATCTTCTTTCCGTAAGGCATCCATAAGATTGGACGCATGCAAGTCGCCCGATGCTTCGCCTGCTATGAGATAGTATTTCATTGTGATGGTAGTGTAGACTTTAGTTGATAATCCTGTCCTTCATCCATTCGTATGCAGTCATGTCAAGTTGGATAGGAGTGACAGAAACATATCCATGACTGAGTGCCCAGCGGTCTGTACTTTCATCATCCTCGTCCGAAGCAATAAAGCTGCCCGTAAGCCAATAGTATGTACATCCTCTTGGACTCTTACGCTCTTCCCATTCGTTCGTCCATTCGCCGTTGCCCATTCGGCATAGTCTTATTCCCTTGATATCGTCATCTACAGGAGCGTTGACATTGAGGCACACTCCGAAAGGCAGTCCTTCGCCAAGTACCAAATCTATCACCTTATAAATATAAGGTTTCATCGGCTCGAAGTTTGCGTCACTATCAGTCTTGCAACTTGAGAATCCTATAGATGGTATGCCCTTCATGCATCCTTCGATGGCAATGCCCATAGTGCCGGAGTAATGCACATTGACAGATGCATTGTCTCCATGATTGATGCCAGCAAGTATGAGGTCGGGGCGTCGAGGCAATAGCTGGTCACATGCCATCTTGATGCAGTCGCATGGAGTACCATTGCATGAATATACCTTGTACCCGGGCTCGTCGTGCTTGAGTTCTATCATCACGGGCACTTTGCTCGTGATGGACAATGCTGCACCCGAGCGTCCACCGTCTGGTGCAACGACTATGACATCGCCTTTGCTTCTCATCATGTCCGCAAGTACTTTTATGCCTTTAGCACTGTAGCCGTCATCATTACTAATAAGTATCAGTGGTTTCATGAACGAATGTTTAGTTTTGCTTTTATAAGGCAAAAGTAATAAAAAAGTGTCAATCATGCGTCTCTTATGAGCATAAAAAGCCTTGGTCGTGCGGTATTTTGCAGTTTGACATAAAAAAAACGAGCAAAACGTTTTGAGTTTAACAGAAAAGCAGTACCTTTGCAGTCGCAATCCGAGATTGGGATATGGTGTAATGGTAACACAACAGATTCTGGTCCTGTTTTTCCTGGTTCGAGTCCGGGTATCCCAACAGCAGTCGAGGAATATCTTATATGAGGTATTCCTCTTTTTTATTGTCCGTTGCCTGTAGTATCGCCCAGTGCCCATTGCCCGATACATTGAGGGACATGAGTAACATGTAAATGGTTAAATGTTTTGCTGCGTATGTGCAAATTGCGACTATTCTATTTTGAAATAAAGTCAAAATCTATTGCTTGTTATGTGAAAACAACTTAAAGTGTTGTGTTTTATTTTCTTTACAATCAAAAAAACGCTATCTTTGCACGATTTATAATGGATAGTTGTGTTCTGTAGTCTTCACTTGTGGAGTCGGTGCTGATGTAAGTGGCAGCTGTGGCTTGTGAGGCATGGAATGACAACAAACAAATAGACATAAGAACAATAATATATATATGAACGAAAACGAAGCATTGGTACAGAGTGTCATAGCAGGCATTCAGGAAAAGAAAGGTAAGCAAATAAAGGTTGTAGATCTTAATGAGATAGACGATACGATATGTAAGTATCTTGTGATATGTGAAGGTGGCTCACCAAGCCAGGTGTCAGCATTATATGATTCGATAAGAGAGACAGCTCGCAAGGAGACAGGTGCAAAGCCAACAGCGGTAGACGGTCTTCGTAACTGTTACTGGGTGGCGATGGACTATATTGATGTAGTTGTTCACATCTTCGTGCCAGATGCACGAGAGTTTTACGACCTTGACAACCTCTGGGACGACGCTAAGGTTACAGAGATAGAGGATGTGTTGTAATATGAGTTGTGGACGAATGTAGTATTTTTAATTTAATCAGCGTAAGTGGATAATAACAATCAGATAAACAAGCCTAAAGGACCAAGGTTCAGCTTTGGCTGGCTCTACATAGCGATCATCATAGGTATTGTCTTCATGATGTTCACAAAGGGTGGCTTTTCATCTCCAACAAAAGAAATCAGCTACACGGACTTTCAGGAACTTGTAGACAGCGGTTACGTAAGTAAGGTGAATGTCGACAAGGAGAATCTCTCGATGAAGGTGACGCTCAATACTCAAGGCGAGCGTCATGTTTATGGAAAGGTGTCTCGTGGCGACAAGAAGGAGAGCGAAGTAAATGTCGAGATAGGTTCGGTAGAGAACTTTGAGAACTTCCTTGCCAAGAAGAAGGCAGAGAAGAAGTTCAACGGCAAAATCGTATACGAACGTGATGACAACATGTTCCTTAATATCCTCTGGCAGTTTGCTCCATTTCTCATTATTGTCATCATCTGGATAGTGATAATGCGTCGCATGAGTGGCGGTGGCGGTGGCTTCCCTGGTGGTGGAATATTCAGCGTGGGTAAGTCAAAGGCAAAGCTCTTTGACAAGGATGGCAAGGATGCTATCAAGGTTACATTCAAGGACGTTGCAGGACAGGCAGGTGCTAAGCAGGAGGTACAGGAGATAGTGGACTTCCTCAAGAAACCTGCCAAGTATACAATCCTTGGAGGTAAAATACCAAAGGGAGCACTCCTCGTAGGCCCTCCGGGAACTGGTAAGACTCTCCTTGCCAAGGCAGTAGCAGGCGAGGCAGACGTTCCATTCTTCTCAATGTCAGGTTCTGACTTTGTGGAGATGTTTGTCGGCGTTGGAGCGTCAAGAGTACGTGACCTCTTCCAGCAGGCAAAGGAGAAGGCACCTTGTATCATC
This sequence comes from Bacteroidaceae bacterium, assembly GCA_045597745.1. GTDB lineage: Bacteria > Bacteroidota > Bacteroidia > Bacteroidales > Bacteroidaceae > Minthosoma. The sequence continues at coordinate 4,053 of JAZLKQ010000381.1, forward strand.
TTCATTGACGAGATTGATGCAATAGGTCGTGCCCGTGGCAGCAAACCAAGTGTTGGAGGAAATGATGAACGCGAGAGCACGCTCAATCAGTTGCTTACAGAGATGGACGGTTTCGGCACCAATAGCGGAGTTATAATCCTTGCTGCAACCAACCGTGCAGATATACTTGACAAGGCGTTGTTGCGAGCAGGACGTTTTGATCGTCAGATACATGTTGACCTGCCAGACCTCAACGAGCGTAAGCAGATATGCAATGTACACCTGCGTCCTCTCAAGATAGAGGAGACCGTAGATGTAGATACACTTGCACGCCAGACACCAGGATTCTCAGGTGCAGATATAGCAAACGTCTGCAATGAGGCAGCCCTCATCGCTGTCCGTAGAGACAGTGACTGGGTGACTAAGCAGCACTTCCTTGATGCTGTAGACCGTATAATTGGCGGTCTTGAGAAGAAGACCAAGGTAATGACTGCTGCAGAGAAGCGCACTATCGCCATTCATGAGGCAGGACATGCAACTATAAGCTGGTTCTGTCAGTATGCCAATCCTCTTGTGAAGGTGACTATCGTACCTCGTGGTCAAGCGCTCGGTGCAGCATGGTATATGCCGGAAGAGCGTCAGATTACTACCAAGGAAGAGATACTCGACGAGATATGTGCTACTCTTGGTGGACGTGCAGCAGAGGAACTCTTCACTGGACGCATATCAACAGGTGCGATGAATGACCTTGAGACAGTGACAAAGCGTTCGTACGGCATGATAGCATACGCAGGTATGGGTGAGAAATTGCCTAACTTATGCTATTACAATAATCAGGAATATCAGTTTGACAAGCCTTATAGCGAGAAGACTGCAGAACTCATTGATGAAGAAGTCAAGTCTCTCATCGCTATAGAATACGAACGTGCTAAGGCTATACTTCTCGAGCACAATGAGGGACATGCACAGCTTGCGCAGATACTTATCGAGCGTGAGGTAATCTTTGCAGAAGATGTAGAGAAGATATTTGGCAAGCGTCCATGGACTTCACGTACAGAGGAGCTTCTTGCACTCAATGCAGAGTCTTCTGATCCTGATGGTAATGCTGCCGATGCCCTTGTTGACGAAAATGAGGAATTTATTCGTCAGAAGGCAATCGATGCTTTGGCAGAGAAACTTAAGCAGACTGAGGCTGGAAGTATGCCTGAGGCTGAGATAATAGAAGAACAACAATAGTTCGCCATGAAAATAGATAGAAATCTGATACTACGTTCGGTTACAGGCGTAGCATTTGTAGCGGTGATGGTGGGGTGTATGCTTCACCCATACGCATACGCTGTGCTGTTTGCCGTAGTGACAGGACTCGCCACATGGGAGTTCTGTACTATAGTCAATAAGAATATGGGACTCCAGGTCAACCGTATGATAACCACCTTGTCAGGAGTATACCTCTTTGCCGCCATATTGCTATATGTGGTAGGGTTGTCAGACGCCAAGGTATTCATCCCATACCTTATATCTATATTATATCTGTTAGTATCGGAACTCTATGTCCGTAAGGACTTCTCTGTATTGGACTGGGCATTTGCAATGATGGCACAGCTGTATGTAGCTTTGCCTTTTGCCATGCTCAACGTTCTTTCGATGATAGGTACAGCACAGGGAGTCGTATACAACTGGGCATATCCACTATCAGTATTTATCTTCCTCTGGGCAAATGATTCTGGTGCATATTGTGTAGGTTCAACCATTGGCAAGCGTCGTCTCTTCCCAAGCATTTCGCCAAAGAAGTCATGGGAGGGTTCAATAGGAGGTGGAATCGTTGCAATAGCAGCATCGCAAGTACTTGCAACCTTCGTGCCATTCATCGATGATATAGACTGGAAGAGCCGTCTGCTTTGGGCTGGACTTGCCATTGTCGTCGTCATCTTCGGCACATGGGGCGATCTCGTAGAGTCATTGCTGAAGCGCAGACTTGGCATCAAGGACTCTGGCAATATACTGCCAGGACATGGCGGTATGTTAGACAGATTTGACAGCGCTTTGCTTGCCATACCGGCAGCTGTAGTATATGTTTATACTGTCAGCATACCATGGTAAGGGCTTGCATCATTCACTTATTTATGATAATTTGTGGCTCGTAATGCATTTTTATTCGTATTTGTTAGTATGGTTTGAAAATTAATGCTTATGTTTGCCATCTATTAGTTACGGTCTCCTTTACAAGAGGCTAAGTTTATACATAATACCATAATAGCTACTAATTAGCTACTAATATTATTAGTAAAAAGAGAAAACAATCATGACTGACATTCTTAACGCCAATGAAGAGCTCCCTCAGGAGTCATTGGCAGACAACTCAATTGTTGCTGAACCTCAGGCAGAAGTTGCAGAGGCAGAAGCTGCTACTACAGAAGAAAGTAAGAAATCCTTTACTGCATTCCAGACGAAGGAAGAGATCTTTGCTCGTATCAAGGAGCTGACAGAAGGCGACGAGAGTCTTGCTCGTCAGGAGCTTGACTATCTCAAGAGTTCCTTCTATCGTATCCAGAAGCAAGAGGCAGAGGAAGCTTATAAGCAGTACGTAGACGAGGGAGGTAATCCTGATGCGTATTTGCCAGCTGTAAACAATGACGAAAACTTGTTTAAGGAGCAGATGAATGTGCTTCGTGACCGTAGAGCTCAGCAGCAGCAAGAGGTAGAACGCCAGAAAGAAGAAAACTATACAAAGAAGTTAGCAATCATTGAGAAGATAAAGGCTATACTTGCTAACCCTGATGAAGTCAACAAGTCTTATAACGACTTCAAGGAACTCCAGCAGCAATGGAATGAGATCAAGGAAGTGCCTGCAGACAAGGCTACTGACCTTTGGAAGACTTATCAGGTCAATGTTGAGCAGTTCTATGACACGCTTAAGCTTAACAACGAGTTCCGTGCATACGACTTCAAGAAGAATCTCGAGCTCAAGACAGCACTCTGTGAGGCAGTGGAGAAGCTTGCAGACGAAGAAGATGTAGTCTCTGCATTCCATCAGTTGCAGCAGTTCCATCAGCAATTCCGTGAGATAGGTCCTGTTGCACGTGAACTCCGCGAAGAGGTATGGACACGATTCAAGGCGGCATCAACAGTTGTTAACAAGCGTCATCAGGACTACTTCGAAGAGCGTAAGCAGAAGGAACAGGAGAACCTTGACCAGAAGACAGCTATCTGTGAGACTATCGAAGGCATGGACCTCAGTGCTGTTAAGACTTCTGCCGAGTGGAACACACTCTCAGAGCAGGTTACAGAACTTCAGGCTAAGTGGAAGACTATAGGATTTGCACCACAGAAGATGAACGTCAAGATATACGAGCGATTCCGTGCTGCGTGCAATGACTTCTTCCAGAAGAAGTCTGATTTCTATCGTAATATCCGTGAGAACTATAACAACAACCTTAAGCTCAAGACCGAACTCTGTGAGAAGGCAGAGGCTCTCAAGGACAGCACTGCATGGAAGGAGACTACCGAAGCACTCGTTGCCCTGCAGAAGAGATGGCGTGAGATAGGTGCTGTGCCTAAGAAGAACAGCGAAGAGATATGGGCACGATTCAATGCTGCGTGCGACGCATTCTTTGATGCAAAGAAGGCAGCCAATTCTTCACAAAACTCAGAGCAGGCGGCTAACCTCAAGAGCAAGAAGGCTATCGTTGAGCGTCTCGCTGCTATCGTGCCAGAAGAGTTCGAAGGCGACCTCCGTGCTACACTTCGCAAGGCTCAGGAAGAATGGAACGAGATAGGACACGTACCATTCAAGGAGAAGGACAAGGTATACAAGTTGCTTCGCGAACAGATGGACCGTCTCTATGGCTATCTAAGCACTACAGCAAGAAGCAACCGTGTAGACCGATTCAAGAATGAAGTCAAGCAGGGCGGTGGAGAAAAGCTACGTGACAAGCTCGCTCGTCAGTACGACATCCTCAAGAATGAGATCAAGACATACGAGAACAACCTTGGCTTCCTCTCTCTCTCATCAAAGTCTAAGCAGGGCAATGCACTTGTTGACGAACTCAACCGTAAGGTAGAGAAGCTTCGTGCAGACCTTGACGAGATTAAGCAGAAGATAGCAGTCATCGACGCCGAGAAGAAGTAAACATTGTCTTGTCGCTTGAGTATAAGCGTGCAGACATTATATATACACTATAGGGGGCATATCATTACGATGTGCCCCCTTGCTTTTTATATCCATCTTAGTAAAGAAAAAAGTATTCTTTCGCTGTGCCAAAAAGAATATTATCGCATTGTTTTCACTATCTTTTGCCGTCAAAACACACAATATTCACCCACTAATATTAAAGCATTTATGAAGAAATAAATCCAATTTATCCTGAAGTTCCTCTTGAACCTAACGGCAACAGCTGTGCTTGTTGGAGCCCAAAGTTGCCAGAACTGCAATAAGGTTGATGCAGAAGATGTACAACAAGATTCTGTCAATTACGAGTAGTCAATTACCTCTTATGATGTAAATGGAGTCTCATTCAATATGATAAAGGTTGAAGGCGGTACTTTCACTATGGGTGCTACTTCCGAGCAGGGCAGTGATGCATGACCTGTTGCACAAAAAAGGTGGTGATTTTGAATGCGAACACTATTTGCAGTGCCATCAGCATACTCCTCCCCTAAAGT
>JAZLKQ010000382.1:0-19388 GCA_045597745.1 Bacteroidaceae bacterium
CCAATACGACGCTACCCCGACCTCATGGTACACCGGCTGCTCACCAAGTACGCCGACGGTGCGCCAAGCGCCAACGCCAAGAAGTACGAGCAACTGTGCGAGCACAGCAGCGCCATGGAACAGCTCGCCGCCACCGCCGAACGCTCCAGCATCAAGTACAAGCAGGTAGAGTACATGTCAGACAAGATAGGCGAGGAGTTTGACGCCAAGATCAGCGGAGTCACCGAGTTTGGCATATACGCAGAGATAGAGTCCAACAAGTGCGAAGGCCTTATCGCCGTGCGATACCTCGGCGACGAAGCCTTTGACTTCGACGACCGCAACTTCTGCCTCATAGGCCGCAAGACACACCACACCTTCGCCCTCGGCGACCCGATCCGTATCAGAGTAGCCCGAGCCAACCTCTACCGCAAACAGCTCGACTTCGACCTTGTCCGCCGCCTCACCTCCGACCATGCAGGCACGCCACCACCATTCTACGCCAAGTTTCTCGACGAGGCAATGTCTACCCCAAGCAAAGCGTCCGGCAAGACGGCACGAGGGGCAAAGGGCAAACGAGGCAAACGCAGATAGGCAGGGGCAATCCCCCTGCACCCATATTACACCCATATATACACCCGTCATCGTACTGGCAATCAAACCAAATACGTATGGCGGGGGTATACGTGTATGGCAGATGCGTAATATGATGAGAGATTGGGAATCACACAAATAGATCAAGTTCCTTTAATCGCTTCTCGATGAAAGACTCGTCAAGATGAAAGACTGTAGCAATTAACTCTACTGGACAGTTTCGTTCTACATAAAGTGTCTTAAGCAAGCAGTCATCTTCATCTTTCCACACAACAGGTTCCAGTCTATTTGCTGTATGATCATTTGCCCCCAAAACATCCTCAATCAACCCAAGTTCCTCAGAACCCTCATCATAAGAGCGTTCGTTAAGAACATATTCACGTGTGGTATTTTGCAGATTGCGTCTCTTTCTTTGTTTTGGTTCTCCCACAAACTCTTCTTCCCAAGAACGTTCTGAATCGGGCAAATCAAATTCCAGATGTGCTCCAACATTATCAAGAATAATGCATTTTGTCTTACCATCTGTTGGACGCAGACCTCTGCCTACTTGCTGCAAATACTTAACAAGGGATTTTGTAGGACGTGCAAGCTGAATGAATTCTATATCTGGACAATCAAAACCCTCTGAGAATATATCGACATTTACTATAATGTCAATCAATCCCCTTTTGAAACGTTGCACATACAAACGTCTTTCTTCTCTTGGTGTTTCAGAGTCAATACGTACGATATTTATTCCAGCGCCTTTATATTCTTCGCAAATGTGGTCACTATGTTTGCGACTTACGGAATATATAATCCCTTTCTTCCCTTTTGCTAATGTTAGATAACTATCAAGCAATGATGCACGAATGGAGCTTTTGTCCATCACATGTTCAAGAGCCGACACTTTATAATCTCCTTCGACATCAAAGTCGTTTATGTTATTGATATCATGGCGGATTCTACTACCGTCTTTGATTGAATAATATCTATATGGTGCCAGCCATCCTTCTTGAATGAAGTATTTGATTGGCTTGGAAACAATCAACCTATCGTAGATAGACGTAAAGCCTAAATGGTTCATTCTCCATGGAGTGGCAGTAACTCCAAGTATTTTTGCTTCGGGGTATAATTCCCAAAGTTTTTTATAAGAATTCGCTGTTGAATGGTGGGCTTCATCAATTATAACAAAATCAATAGCAAGACTTCGTGCCACATCAATATTCATTCTATGAGTGATGGTCTGTACAGATGCAACCTGGACCTGAGGACGAAGATTTCTCTCTTTGCCACCAGCTATCAATCCGTGGGTTACTTTATATCTATCAAGACTTTCACTTATCTGCTCAATCAGTTCGACTCTGTGAGCTACGATAAGTACCTTCGCATCTCTGCGATTAACAATACCCCATGCTTTTATATCGCTTATTATTGAAGTAAACAGACGTGTTTTTCCTGTTCCTGTAGGCATTTGAAACAACACGTGGTCGCTATTATCCCAAGCTGAGAAGATTTCCGCCTTAGCGTCTTGCTGGTAGGGACGAAGTGACTTATCTATTCTAACTATCTCTTTGTACATTTATTCTTCTGATGGTAAAAAGTTTGCAAGATGATCACGAATGAGCCACAAACGATTAACGTCTGATTTGGTCATAGCAGATTTCTTTTTACCCTTTTGTGGTTCTATTAATGATATCCAACTAAGTTTTTCTTTCTTTGAAGTTGCTTTGTCAGATAAGGCAATTCCAAATGCTTCCGCAAACTTGTCGTACGAGTAATTTTTATCAATAATTGCTTTGTAGTCTGCTATCTCTAACCAATCTTTCCAGTCGTAATCTTCAAGGTTGAAATCTTCGCTGTCACCATAGGCATCGAATATTTTTCCTTCGCAGTCATGCTTAAGTCTTGCAGTATTCTTCTCTGAATCGCTACCATAAACTTCCTCTAACTTAGCAAAGACGAGTGTACGCAAGATTGTTCTAATACCATGTTTAAGGCCATCACCCTCTTGTTGAATGTCCTGATCGCGCATTTCCTTCCATTCTTTTAGCTCTTCTGGGAAATAATCAGGATATGTTCTGTTTATGATATTTTGGTATGACAAAAGCCATTTCTTTTCAGCTCCTTGACCTTGTATTCCTTTGAGGAAAGCAGATTCTTCTTCAGGAATATTATTTAATCCCTCACATAGTACTTCTATGTAAGGAGTTATTTTCGAGATTCGCTCCTTTATTGTTGAGGAAGAGCTAATCTCTCCGCAGTTAAACAAATACGTATGAAGTAATCCAGATAAAGAAACGAATGGGAATGTAGCTCGGTTGGAGAACAAGAAAGTTTCTTTAGTTTCTTCATTCATTTTAGAGTCTGCAATCTCATAGCAGCCGTTAAGGAATTGAACTATACGCTTCCTTGACTCCTTCATAGCTTTGTCAATATTTGTTTCGTTGATGTCGTAAAGGCATGAATCAGTATCACCTGACCACTTCGTCTGCTTTGCTTTTGGTATAAGCCCAGATTGAGAGAGGCCTTTATCAAAAAATACAGAACTTAAATCTGCTTGGTCTTCACCAATTGATATTTTGCTGAAAAGTATATTGCCAGATTGTGCACACAACATTTTGATTGTCGAAGAACGTAAGGCTTTCATACGCGAATCTAAACGTGGAGATGTCCAAAATAAGTCTTCTTCAAGGTCTATACGTAGGTTCTTACTAACTGATTTCTGGTTTTCGTTGATCTCCATGAAAATCTTGAGCTGTTCTTCGGATGGCATATCCTGAAATGCAACAACAGGAATGGTGTGAACATCCTTAAATTGCGAATTTGAATATCCATACACGCGATGCTGTCCATCGATAATGTATGCTATACCATAAGCATTTGGAATATTCAGCAAACCGAATTCTGCGTCACTTGCTTCTTCCTTGTGGATTGGGTCAAATGTAACCTTTACGTCATCATTTGGCTCTGCAAAATTTAAAATGATAGAGTTAGGGAAGAACCCTCCATCATCTATAAACTTAGTAATGCCATTTTAATCTTTTTGGGACAAGAAGTCTTTGGTAGGTTGGCGCCATTGAATCATTAACCTTGGTTCTATGAAGTACAAAACCTATCTTTAGAAGTGTGCTTGGTTCTATTGAGAATAGAAAATAATTCTTGCCGCCCATTTGGCCTTTCAGTGCAGGTATAGTTATCGGCTTGTCATTTATCAACTCATCCTTAAACATCATACCATAGAACTGATATATAACGGATGATTGGTAAGACTTTACAAGATTGCAAATGTAGTTGTATGCATTCTCGTCAAGATGATAAATGTTGTTGTTTCTCATCCTAACAGCATCATCGCCATCTTCCTCAATACGATAATTCCTTGTTGCAAAGATAAATTTCACTCGCTTCTCTTTCCCATAGATCTGTCTAAGAGATTCTGCAATTCCCTTTTTGTACTGACTCATTTCAAGAAGCGTTTGCTGAAAGCTCTGCTTCTTTGGCCTTTCCGCACATTTACATTCAACTACGAATATGGCGTCAGAACCAACAGCAACAACATCAATTTGTTTGTCTTCACCTTCTTGGTCTCCCCATTGAATACGAAGCTTCTCGTCTGAATTCAATATACGGAAACCAAGATTATAGAACACACACCATACGTCATCTTCAAATTGACGGCTATGGTCTTTCCTGCGAGACATAGGAGTCTTGGTCTTCATAGGAGTTTCTGCAATCCACCCCTGATTCTCATAGAATTCAACCTCGGAATGAAGGACTTTTCTCTTGTCAAATTGAGTGTTCTTCGCTTTGAACTTATTTTTCAAAGCGTCCTCTTCATGAAGCATATGCTCCTTTATTTTTTCGATTTGTAATTCGGTAAGAGTTGCCATATTATTTAGTATTAAAGTATTTTCTAATTTTGATACACCATTTTATCATATTGTCAGAGCGTCTGTTGTATACAGCGTCACTATATCCAGGGAAATGCTCAATTACAAGATCTTTTGCAAATTTGCTGGGGTATTCGTCAGGAGTTGCCATAATACGCTTATATATCTGGCCAATAACCTCATCCTCAATTATTCGCAGATATACTCTGTCTGTTATTTCAGCAGGACTATTCTCGAAGATGTCTTTTGCTAACTGTGAAGGGCTTCTATCTTGTTTTACCAAATCAAGATATCTACAAGCATTAGTATAATAATCTACTTGCCTCAGAGAAAAACCACAATAATCTGCTATATCTTGTTTCTTACAACCTTGATGCAAGTAGATATACATAAACACATCAACTACAGTATCAAGATTGTTTGCTTGAATTAGAATCTTTGCCATATCATCAGTAATTAGTTAATACAACTTCAGTTAGTTTTACTCTCTTTTCTTGGAATGCATTTATGAACCTTGGTGCAAGTATCCTTGCAAAACCATATCCTTCATATAGCTCTCCAAAATATGAGCTTCCATCGGGATTTTTACTGTCGGAATTACTTAACATTATCAAGCACCCTCTTCGTGAAAGGTTATCACAAAATACTTTCAGTTCCCTTTGCTGTTGATCGCAGAATGGGCTATTAGAATACTCCTTGAAGTTAGATTCGTTTAGTAACGGGCGGTATGGAGGATCGAAATATACAAAGTTATGCCCTCTTCGACATAAATGTCGTGCAACTAATGAGTAGTCACCTGGTTCGAGAATAATGGTTTCTACAGTATTCAGCAGGTGATGGTCTTCCATTAACAGTTCCTCATTACATATTAAAGGCTTCTTGTAGCTTCCATAAGGCACATTGTATTTCCCGGAAGCATTTACACGATACAATCCGTTGAAACATGTCCTATTCAAGAAGATGAAAAGTGCTGCTCGTTCGTCTGGGTTCAATCCATCTTGATTGTATCTATCACGATAGATATAGAAGAGTTCTTTCCGATCGTTAAAATCGTGTTGATAAAAGAGCTTTTCTATCACACGAAGTCTCTCTATCAATACATGAGGATTGTCTCTAATAATCCTATAGCATCTAACCAAATCCACATTAATGTCGTTGATAACAACTCTTTGTATATTCTTATAATGCGTAAGCATGTGGAAAAGCATAGCACCCCCACCTACAAAGGGTTCAATGTAGGTTACATTTTGTAGTTCTTCAAAATTAGGAGGCAGAAGTTGTTCCAACTGCTTTAAAATATTTCCTTTACCTCCAGCCCATTTTACAAATGGTTTCGCCATGAATTGCAATAGCTTAAAGACGTTGCTGTCTTATCTATTGAATGTGGGCAATTCCTTTGGCTGGCTTTCTTCAAAAGTCAAAAGGGCTCTCTGATGAAGACAAAGAAAGCGCGGACGCTTCTTATCTTCACCTTGAGGCCCTGAGAATAGCCCACTATAAACAGATAAGTCCGTCCACGCTATTGCGCAGACGTTCCTATTACTTCTGTTTATAGTTGCTTTTGAATCAATTTAGAGTTTCTCAGGTTCCAAGGTGATTCGATAACACAGAACGTTGTTATTAATTCCAAAAATAAGTTCCTTGCCCACCAGCAAGTGGTCATAGTTGATGACGACGATACGCTTCAGCAATATGCGCTAACGCTACGATGACCATTCGTTGCTCCAATCAGTTTTAACCTTTGATCTTCCTCCTTCGCACCTCGGCATTTCGTTCAAGCCTTGGTGCTCTCGGTAGGTAATTCGGTATGCGCCGTGATGAGCCCTGGGTGCAAGAGACTGATTGATATGCAAATGTATGAAAAACTCTGCATAAGATGGCACAATCCTGTGACTTTATTTGTACATTTTATTGTTTTGCGTCCAATAAGTGTCATTGGGGAGGTGTCGTGATGGCATTTTTTTATATAGCCAACGTTATTTTGGCTATATATCCATACAAACGTAAAGTCCTGCCACTCGTATGGTGACAGGACTTTTGTGTACGATGGGATATGTATGTGTGTGAGTATGCGCTCTATTTCTTTGCCGCTGGTCGCTTGACGGCTGGTCGCTTGTCTGCCGGTTTCTTGTCTGCCGGCTTCTTGTCTGCTCCCTGTGCGGCGGCTGATGCATCGGGCTCGATGGAGATGAGTTCGACGGTGAAGATGAGGGCAGAGTATGGTTTGATAAGTCCCTGATCACGGTCGCCGTATGCGAGCTGGTAAGGTATATAGAGTTCCCACTTTGACCCTACCGGCATCATGCAGAGTGCTTCGGTCCATCCCTTGATGACCTGATTGGCTACGAAGGTGGATGGCTGGTTGTTGCGGTTGGCAGTGCCGTCGAATACTGTGCCGTCGATGAGTCTGCCCTCATAGAGTACGCTGACCTTCTGTCGTGCGGTTGGCACGTCGCCCGTGCCCTGTGTGAGTATCTTGTACTGGAGTCCGCTTGGGAGTGTCACGACGCCTTCCTTGGCCTTGTTGGCTGCAAGCCACTCTTCGCCCGCCTTGCGGTTGGCTCCCCAGAGTGCCTCCTTGTTGGCCTGCTGACGCTGTGTCATCTGTGTCTGAAATGTCATCTGTGCGGAGTCAGTGCTTATGGCGGCGGTGCCTGTGAGTCCCTCGACGATGCCCTTAGACACGATACGTGGGTCGATGGTCTTGCCCGGTTGGGCTGAGTAGTAGTCTGCACCCATCTGCTGTGTCATCTGCACGATCTGTGCGCCTACGTTGATGCCTGAGAGGTATGCCATCTGCTCCTTGTCGTTGGCGTCCATGACTACTCGTTCCTGTATGCCCCTGATAAATGCATCCTGGTATGCTGAGTCGACATGCAGCTGCTGTGTCATGTACTGCCTGAGTCCCTGTGACTGCATGACGCCAAATACGTATGCGAGTGAGTCGCCTGCATTGGCGATGACGACCTGTGGGGCGTCTGCCGCCTTGGCGGTGCCCTTGGCTCCCTTTGCCTTTGCCTTGTCGGCTTTTGCCTTTGCCTTGGCCTCAGCCTTTGCCTTGGCTGCCCTTGCCTTGTCTATGGCAACCTGTGTCTTGGGGTCTGTGGCCGCTGTCTGTGCATAGGCGGCTCCTGCACTCATGGTGAGTGCAAGGGCTGCTATAAGATATATGTGTCTCATGTTAATGCATGGTTGGTAATGCATAATGCATGATCAGCTGGTTGCATTATGCATGATTAGCTGGTTGATAGATGGGCTATATCACTTGACGATCTCGAGCTTGAACACGAGTGCAGAGAATGGCTTGATCTGTCCTGCCTCCTTGGCGCCGTATGCGAGTTCCTGTGGGATGTATACTTCCCATACGCTACCTGCTGGCATGAGCTTGAGTGCCTCCATGAATCCCTGGATGAGTCCACCCTGAGCGAGGTTGACGTTCATTGGCTGCTGGCGGTCGTATGAGCTGTCAAACTTAGTGCCGTCGATGAGCTTGCCTTCGTAGTTGACCTGGATAGTGGCAGTATCTGCTGGCACTTCTCCCTTGCCCTCTGTGAGGACCTTGTAGTATACGCCGCCTGCAGTCTTCTGCACGCCTGCCTCCTTAGCCTTGGCAGCGATAAACGCCTCGCCTGCCTTCTTGTTGTCTCCGTACTTGTCGAGGAGTGACTTCTCGCGGATTGGTTCGAGACGCTTGTTGAATGACATCATGGCGCTGTCTGCTGACATGGTTGCCTTGCCCTTGAGTCCATCTACGAGACCAGCGAGGATGTTGTTGACATTGACTGTCTTTGTAGAGTCGTCGCCGTATACCTCTTTAGAGAGTCCCTTTGCCATGCCCTCGATGTCCTTGCCGACTTGCATACCCTTCATGTATGCTTCCTGCTTAGGATCTGAGCCCTTGGCACCTTCCTGCATACCCTTGATAAACTCGTCGATGTACGCTGAGTCTACTCCGAGCTGTCCATACATGTACTGCTTGAGACCGTCTGCCTGTGCCATACCGAGTTCGTATGCAAGTGAGTCTACGTCGTCATTGAGAGATGCCTGTACGTTACCTCCTGTACATGAAGTAACGAGTGTTGCAGCTGCTACGGCTGCCATGATAAACAATTTCTTCATTTTCGTTTCGTTTTGTATTTAGTTTGTTTAGTTTGATAATTATGCTTTATATTCGACCTCCATCTTAGTCCATCAAGGACATTATATATTTAATGAACTTAAATGACCTCAAATGGATGACTTAATTAATCATTATGCATTATCTACAGCACCTCGATAAGCTCTACGTCGAAGATGAGGGTGCTGTATGGTGGTATCATGCTGCCTGCTCCCTGCTCTCCGTATGCGAGGAGGTATGGTATATAGAAGCGGTACTTTGCGCCTTCGCTCATGAGCTGTACGCCCTCTGTCCATCCTGGGATGACCTGATTGAGTCCGAATACGGCTGGTTCGTTGCGCTTGTATGAGCTGTCAAATACTGTACCGTCGATGAGTGTACCTTCGTAGTGGCACTTTACCTTGTCGGTAGCCTTTGGCTTCTTGCCTGTGCCCTCTGTGATGACTTCGTACTGCAGGCCGCTCTTGGTAGTCACGACGCCTGGTTTGCCGGCATTGTTGTGCAAGAATGCCTTGCCCTCCTCGAGAGCCTTCTTGCCCTTCTCGGCGGCTTCCTGCTTCATGGCCTCCTCCTGCTTCTGGAAGAATGCGTTGACGATAGCCTGAGCTTCTGAGTTGGCAACTTTGAGCTCGTTATCCTGAAGCACGTCTGTGATAGACTGTGCAAAGTCTTCCACCTTGAGGGCATCCTTGAGCCCCATCTGCTTAAGCTGCTGACCTATACCGAGGCCGAGCGCATAGCTAAGTTTATCCATATTGATGTAATTGTTGTATTAGTAATATATTGCTTATATACACGAAAAATCGTGCAAAGTTAATCTTAATTTTCTTGATATTGAGATATTATATAATAAAATATGTTATTTTTGCGAAATAATTGACGATACGTGCGTTGATATTGCATAATTAGTAATGCATAATTGATTACTCACTTAAAATAATATTATAGAGACATGAAGAAATTGGTATTCTTGACTGGTGCAGGCATATCTGCAGAGAGTGGCATAAGGACATTCAGAGACTCTAACGGACTATGGGAGGAGTATCCGGTGGAGGCTGTGGCGAGTATTGACGGATATAGACGAGACCCACAGCTCGTCATCAAGTTTTACAACGAACGACGCAGACAGCTGCTCGAGGTGAAGCCAAACAAGGCGCACGAACTTGTCGCTTCGCTTCAGGACAGATATGACACTGTGGTGGTGACTCAGAATGTGGACAATCTGCACGAGGTGGCTGGCAGCAGCAATGTGACACATCTGCATGGAGAGCTCATGAAAGCCACTTCTTCGCTCAATCCTAACGACCCTGACTGCATCGTAACGCTGACGGAGGACGCCCTGGACATACATATAGGCGACAAGGCAAAGGACGGCAGTCAGTTGCGTCCATTCATAGTGTGGTTTGGCGAGAGCGTGCCAATGATAGAGCCTGCGGTAATGCAAGTGATGCAGGCTGACATACTTGTGGTCATCGGCACGTCGCTCAATGTCTATCCTGCTGCCGGGCTCCTGTCGTATGCCAAGGAGGACGCTGATATATACCTTATCGACCCTGCACCACAGAATGTGCCTTCTGGTATGGGCATCAAGGTCATACAGAAGAAGGCGTCGGAAGGTATGGAGGAGTTGTGCAAGGTGTTGTAATGAGGGTTGCAACTTTTGACATGTTGATGTGTATTAGTGCTACAAGATTGAGGTATAAAGTGAAATAAGATTAATTTATTTTGTAGTTAGGACACTTTACCATAACTTTGCAAATTGGAATTGTACGAGGCACGTCTCGTACAACTTTTCGTATACTCTGGATTGCAAGTTGTTTTTTAGACAACTAACCAATCCATAGTCTTGTGAACTCTAAACATATAATAATACAATCGATGAAAACTTACAAGATCGTAAATGACGTGATGGGCTGGGTGATATTTGCCGTAGCCGCATTCACCTATTGCTCCACTATCGAGCCGACTGCCAGTTTCTGGGATTGTCCTGAATTTATCACTACGGCTGCAAAGCTCGAGATAGGACATCCACCTGGCGCACCATTCTTTATGCTGTTCGGAAACTTCTTTACACAGTTTGCTTCCGACACCACACAGATAGCCAAGATGGTCAATATCATGTCGGCTCTGCTCAGTGCAGGATGTATACTGTTTCTCTTCTGGAGCATCACTCATCTGGCAAAGAAGTTGTTGTGCTCTGACGACGAACAGGTAAGCGTAGGCAAGACCATCGCAATCATGGCGAGCGGTATAGCGGGATCACTCATCTATACATGGAGCGACACATTCTGGTTTAGTGCCGTCGAAGGCGAGGTATACGCCTTCTCATCATTCTACACAGCCCTTGTCTTCTGGCTTATCCTCAAGTGGGAAGACAATGCAGACAGGCCGGGCAGCGACCGCTGGCTGGTGCTTATAGCCTATCTCGTGGGACTCTCTATCGGCGTCCATCTGCTCAACCTCTTGTGTATACCTGCCATCGTGCTCGTGTACTACTACAAGAAGTGCAAGGAGCCTAATCTCAAGGGTTCGCTTCTGGTACTTGGAGTAGCAGTGGTACTTGTGGCTGCCGTACTCTATGGTATCGTACCGGGTATCGTGAAGATTGGCGGATGGTTCGAACTGCTGTTTGTCAACACGTTAGGCATGTCATTCAATACAGGTCTTTACATATACCTCGCACTGCTGTTCATATCACTCGCATGGTCACTATATGAGACAACAAAGGGTGTGAGCCGTATGCGAATGAACGTGTCATTCCTGATCAGTACAGCATTGCTCGGCATACCATTCTATGGTCATGGAGTGGCAAGTGTAATCATCGGTATAGTAGTATTGGCTATCATTGGCGGACTCCTGTTCTACTTTAATAATATTAAGGCACGTGTGCTCAACACTTCATTGCTGTGTATGACTCTCATCGTTGTGGGATATTCTTCATATGCAGTGACTGTGATACGTTCTACCGCCAACCCTCCTATGGACCAGAACTCACCAGAAGATGTATTTACTCTCGGTGAATATCTCGGACGTGAACAGTATGGCGACCGACCTCTGCTCTGGGGACAGACATACGCATCAAGCCCTGCTATCATTGAGACTCCTGATGGTGGACTCGACTATGAGAAGGAGAAGGGAGCACCTGTATATCAGCGTAAGGAGAAGGCTTCTGCTGACGAGAAGGACTGCTACGAGATAGTACATCACAAGATAGACTATGTATATCCTAACAACCAGTGTATGCTCTTCCCACGTATCTACGACGAGGGACATCGCCCTGCCTATATACAGTGGCTCGGCAGGGAACCAAGCAATACTGTAGAGTACAAGATACCTGGTCGTGAACCTGACTACGTGACTATACCTACTCAGTATGACAATATCAGCTTCTTCCTGTCTTATCAGCTCAACTATATGTACTGGCGTTACTTCATGTGGAACTTCGCCGGCCGTCAGAATGACTTGCAGGGCAATGGTGAGTATGAGAAGGGTAACTGGATCTCAGGATTTGCACTGCTCGACAATGCACGTCTCGGCGATCAGTCTCTGCTTCCATCAGAGCTGAAGGACAACAAGGGCCACAATGTATTCTACTGCTTGCCACTCATACTCGGTCTGCTCGGATTCTTCTGGCAGGCATTCAGAGGCAAGAAGGGCATACAGCAGTTCTGGGTAGTATTCTTCCTCTTCTTCATGACAGGTATCGCCATCGTGATATACCTCAACCAGACACCACAGCAGCCACGTGAGCGCGACTATGCTTATGCAGGTTCGTTCTATGCATTTGCTATATGGTGCGGACTCGGCATCACATGCATCTATTCATTCATCAAGAATCTGATGAAGAAGGCCAATGCACGTACGGCATCTCTCATCGCATCTATCGTGTCTATCGTACCTGCACTCGCAGTACCACTACAGATGGTAAGCCAGACATGGGATGACCACGACCGTAGCGACCGCTATATATGTCGTGACTTTGGACTCAACTACCTTGAGACAGTACCTCACGATGGTGTCATATTTACCAATGGTGACAACGACACATTCCCATTGTGGTACAACGAAGATACTGAGGGCAAACGTACAGATGTACGTGTCTGCAACCTCTCATATCTGCAGACTGACTGGTACATTGACCAGATGTTACGTCCTGCATTTGAAGGTGACGGACAGTCTTCTCCACTGCCTATCAGCTGGGCACGTCTTGACTATGTCACAGGTAAGAACGAATCCACTTCTGTCAATCCAACAGTGACATTTGGCGGCGAAAAGCTGACAATGAAGGAACTTGTGCAGAAGATATATGCTGAAAGTCCAGAAGATGCACGACAGATATGGGGAAATGATCCTTTCGAACTCAAGAATGCAATACAGAAGTTTGTACTCAAGAAGGGCATACCAGAGCAGTACAAGGAACTTGTTGCCAATCTCCCTGCATGTCTCCCAAGCGACACTCTCTATGTCACAATAGACAAGGACGCAGTACGCAAGTCTGGCATGATAATACCTGGCGACAGCATACCTGACCGTATGGACATCAGCCTTGCTGGTCAGACACGAGTATACAAGTCGTTTATGATGATGCTCGAGATGATAGCACAGAGCAACTTCTCACGTCCACTCTATATGTCTACAACTGTAGGCGAGAGCAACTACGGATCGCTCTACCGCCACTTCATACATGAGGGACTCGCATACCGCATCAGTCCATTCACATTTGAGGACAATGAGGGCCAACAGATCAAAGCCGATACCGAGAAGATGTACGACAACATGATGAACAAGTACAGCTATGGCAATCTATCTCAGCCTGATCTCTATATAGATGAGACCACAATGCGCATGTGCTACACTCATCGTAGATGGTTTGTAGCCCTGATCAACAACCTCATCAGCGAAAAAAAGATGGACAAGGCGGTCAAGGCTCTTGACAAGTGTGCCAAGGAGATACCTGACTACAATGTACCTCACAGCGTAGCAGGCGGTTCGATTGAGATAGCCAATGCATATATCAAGTGCGGTAAGCTTGACAAGGCAAGCGACGTGCTTGACAAGCTGTGCAAGCGTTCGAGTGAATATGTCACATGGTACATGTCGCTCAATGGAGTCAACTTTGTAACTTCATTTGACGATTGTCGTAGAGAACTTATCGTGCTCAACAACTTGCAGCAGATATACGAGGCTATGGGAAGCAATCCTAAGGCAGGAGCAAAGGCTGCTGAATATGCAAAGAAGGCTACAGGCCTTGGAACAACGCTTGAGCGACTCTCAGGAGAGTTTATATACAAGGCTAAAGCCTCTGGCATACCGTTGGAATAAGATATGATAATAGAACAACCCAGCAAGTGGCTTCGTTGGCTATATCCCAGTGCTATCTGGAGGATGGATCCAAAGGAGAAGGCCGTATATCCCACCTTCGACGATGGACCCATCCCTCAGTCCACCCCCTGGATTATCGATACACTGGACAAGTATGGCGTCAAGGCTACATTCTTCATGGTTGGCGACAACGTGAGAAAATACCCCGAACTCATTGACCTCATCCGGAGCAAGGGACATAGGCTGGGCAATCATACCTACAATCATGTAGGCGGATTCAAGTGGTCAAGCCGTGACTATCTATGGAATGCCAACAAGGCAGACCGACTGATACGCAGCAACCTCTTCCGACCTCCACACGGATGGATGCGTACGGCGCAATATATAAGGCTACGCCGTCACTACACCATCATCATGTGGGACCTTGTGACTCGCGACTACAGCAACCTGCTCAATGCGGAAGATGTCTACGACAATGTACGTCGATATGCTCGCAATGGTTCCATCATCACGTTCCACGACTCACTCAAAAGTATCGACAAACTCAAGATAGCCTTGCCTCGATGTATAGAGTGGCTAAGGGACGAGGGGTACGAGTTTAAGGTATTTGACATGCATCAGCAGAAGTCAAGACATTTGAAATGAAAGCTAACATCAGCGACATAAGCCATCAGATAAAAGCCGAAGCCCTGCGCCTCGGCTTTTCTGCTTGTGGTATAGCCAAGGCCGAAACCGTCGACGAAGATGTAGCCCGACGCTTTGACCAATGGATAAGAGACGGTCTCAATGCAGACATGCACTATATGACCAACCATCGCGACCTGCGCCTTGACCCTCGTCTGCTGCATCCTGGTACACAGTCCGTGATATGTGTGGCACTCAACTACTATCCTGAGCGCCTGTTGCCAGAGACAGGCTATCAGTTTGCACTCTATTCGTATGGCAAAGACTACCACGACGTGATGCGCTCCATGCTCCGTCAGCTTGCTAACACCATTGCTACATACTACGAAGACGAGACCGTCAGCACACGAGTATGCTGCGACACGGCACCCATACTCGACCGCTACTGGGCATGGCGTTCAGGCATCGGTTGGATAGGGCGCAATACCAATCTTATCATACCCCACGCCGGCAGTTTCTTCTTCATCGGCGAGATACTCATAGACCGTCCACTCGTATACGACACTCCAATGACATCACATTGCGGCACATGCCACCGTTGTCTTGAAGCATGTCCTACAGGAGCGTTGAGCGATGGAGTGCTTGACGCCCGTCTTTGTCTCTCATATCTTACTATTGAGAACAGGGGCGAAATACCATCAGAGACTTCAGAGTCGCTCGGCAACTGCATATACGGTTGCGACAGATGCCAGCTTGCCTGCCCGCACAACAAGTTCGCCACACCAACAACTATAGAGGATTTCTCTCCATCCGACTCACTCCTCTCCATGACACAAGATGACTGGACCAACCTCACGCCCGACGACTATCGCCGCCTATTCAAGGGCTCTGCAGTCAAGCGTGCCAAGTACGAGGGACTGGTAAGGAATATAAAAGCAGTGAAGAAATAGAAGATTCTAGATGCGTTCAAATTGTTTTTTATATGTCGTAATAGTCGCGTAAATTACTTCTTCTTAACATCACTTCCTTCTTCATGGCTCCAATAGCATGAATGTCTGCCAAACGCAAGTTGCACGAAAAGTCAATTGGTGCAGTTACTGGTGAATATCTGCTACATGCATAAAACGAGAACTTCACGTCAGTTACAACAAACTCTACATGGTATATATCCATCAGATTCATATTTTGCACATTTCCAATAGTGGCAAGTTCGTTTTTCGTCATACGTTCGATACACGTTCGTCATACGTATGTTGAGCGTTCATCATACGCTTGACGAACGCTCGACATACGTATGATGCATTTACATCTACTATGAGCATGACACGTTGGTGACAAGTTGTCATACATTTGGGCACTGTCACTGACAAAGATGGCTCGCGTAGCTACTAAGCAGAGTATGGCATAGACTTTGATAAATACGATTATAGCATGGGCGACATGTAGTTGACGTCCAAAGCAGATAAAGACTATAATAATAACGAATAAATAAAGAATTGACTATTATGAACATTCAACCATTAGCAGACAGAGTTCTTGTACTCCCTGCTCCAGCAGAAGAGAAGACAATCGGTGGTATTATCATTCCTGACACAGCTAAGGAGAAGCCTCTACAGGGCGAGATCGTGGCTGCAGGCAACGGCACTAAGGACGAGGAGATGATCCTCAAGGTTGGTGACCAGGTACTCTATGGCAAGTATGCCGGTACAGAACTCGAGTACGAAGGCACTAAGTACCTCATCATGCGTCAGAGCGATGTGCTCGCAGTGCTCAAGCAATGATGGTATGCCTCACGGTTGAGGCTGATGACCACGTAAAAGATTAAGGGATTATATACAATTAGGCACTAAATTAATATTAAAGAGAACACGAATACCACGAACCTTTAGCTCGGCGAAGCCAATCAAACGAATGCCCCACATTCGAGAAATTCGAGAAATTCGTGGTCGAAGAATAAAGTATACTAATCGTAGTGCAAAAAGTATATTATCGCCAGAATATAATCATATATTTAGTAATAAACATAATAAGTACATTAATATACATACTAAGATGGCAAAGGATTTGAAATTCAATATTGAAGCTCGCGAGCAGCTTAAGCAGGGTGTTGACCAGCTTGCAAATGCCGTAAAGGTAACTCTCGGTCCTAAGGGACGCAACGTTATCATTGAAAAGAAGTTTGGTGCTCCACACATCACAAAGGACGGTGTGACAGTAGCCAAGGAGATAGAACTTGCAGACGCATTCCAGAATACTGGTGCTCAGCTCGTCAAGAGTGTAGCAAGCAAGACTGGTGATGATGCTGGTGACGGTACTACTACAGCAACTGTACTTGCACAGAGCATCGTGGCTACAGGTCTCAAGAATGTTGCTGCCGGTGCTAATCCTATGGATCTCAAGCGCGGTATCGACAAGGCTGTGGCTAAGGTGGTAGAGAACATCAAGGAGCAGAGCGAGCAGGTAGGCGACGACTACGACCGTATAGAGCAGGTTGCTACCGTAAGTGCCAACAACGATCAGGAGATTGGTAAGCTCATCGCTGACGCTATGAAGAAGGTCAGCAAGGATGGTGTTATCACTATCGAGGAGGCTAAGGGTCGTGATACTACTATCGGCGTGGTAGAGGGTATGCAGTTTGACCGTGGTTATCTCTCTCCATACTTCGTTACAAATACAGAGAAGATGGAGTGTGAGATGGACAGCCCACTCATCCTCATCTATGACAAGAAGATAAGCAATCTTAAGGAGTTCCTCCCAATCCTCGAACCAGCAGTACAGACAGGCCGTCCACTTCTCGTGATAGCAGAGGATATCGACTCTGAGGCGCTTACTACTCTTGTGGTCAACCGTCTCCGTGGTCAGCTCAAGATATGCGCTGTCAAGGCTCCAGGCTTTGGCGACCGTCGCAAGGCAATGCTTGAGGATATCGCAATCCTTACTGGTGGCGTGGTTATTTCTGAGGAGAAGGGTCTCAAGCTCGAGCAGGCTACTATCGAGATGCTCGGTAGCGCTGAGAAGGTGACAATCTCTAAGGACAACACTACTATCGTTGGTGGTAAGGGTCAGAAGGAGAATATCCAGGACCGTGTCAACCAGATCAAGACTGAGATGCAGAACACTACTTCAAGCTACGACAAGGAGAAGCTGCAGGAGCGCCTTGCAAAGCTCTCTGGCGGCGTTGCAGTACTCTACGTAGGTGCAGCCTCTGAGGTTGAGATGAAGGAGAAGAAGGACCGCGTAGATGACGCTCTCTGTGCTACTCGTGCCGCTATCGAGGAAGGTACTATCCCTGGAGGTGGTGTAGCTCTTATCCGTGCTATTGACTCTCTCGAAGGTCTTGAGGGTGACAATGCTGACGAGACTACAGGTATCAAGATCATCAAGCGTGCTATCGAGGAGCCTCTCCGTCAGATCGTGGAGAACGCAGGTCTTGAGGGCAGCGTAGTAGTGGAGAAGGTACGCAACCAGAAGGGTGACTTCGGTTACAACGCTCGCAAGGATACATACGAGAATCTCCGTGAGAGCGGCATCATCGACCCTGCAAAGGTGACTCGCGTTGCGCTTGAGAATGCTGCAAGCATCGCAGGCATGTTCCTTACTACTGAGTGCGTCATCGTTGATGCAAAGGAGGACAAGCCAGAGATGCCAATGGGTGCTCCAGGCATGGGCGGCATGATGTAATATCGCTAAGACATTATAGCCATATCGAGAGGCAATTGGCACGTATGTGACCAGTTGCCTCTTGTGTTTGTCGACACTTGTTTGTGGCGCAAATTGTATCGTTTTGTAAAATGCATGTGTCAATGCGCAAGCATATTGACCCCTATTTGTTACAATAATGATAAGAAAACGTATAAATATTAGAAAAAGATTGCTTTAGACTGCACATTAAAAAAGTATTTTACTAACTTTGTAGCTGAGAATGTATAAATGAAGTAAAAAGATTATATAACTTAATTTAATTAACAAAGACTACTATGGCATTAGATTTGACACAGTACGGCATCACTGGTCCTACAGTGATTGCACACAACCCTTCTTACGAAGTACTCTTCGAAGAGGAGACAAAGGCAGGTCTCGAGGGTTACGAAGTAGGTAAGAACACAGAGCTTAGCGCTGTAAACGTTATGACAGGTATCTACACTGGTCGTTCTCCTAAGGATAAGTACATCGTAATGGATGTGAACTCTAAGGACACTGTATGGTGGACTTCTGACGACTACAAGAACGACAACCACCCAATGTCTGAGGACGTATGGGCTACAGTTAAGGATCTCGCTGTTAAAGAGCTCTGCAACAAGAACCTCTACGTAGTAGACGCATTCTGTGGTGCTAACAAGGATACTCGTATGGCAGTTCGTTTCATCGTTGAGGTTGCATGGCAGGCTCACTTTGTAACAAACATGTTCATCCAGCCAACAGCTGAGGAGCTCGCTAACTTCGAGCCAAACTTCGTAATCTACAACGCTTCTAAGGCAAAGGTAGAGAACTACAAGGAGCTCGGTCTTAACTCTGAGACTTGTGTTGCATTCAACGTAACAAGCCGCGAGCAGGTTATCATCAATACTTGGTACGGTGGTGAGATGAAGAAGGGTATGTTCTCTATGATGAACTACTACCTTCCACTTAAGGGCATGGCTTCAATGCACTGCTCAGCTAACTCCGATATGAACGGTGAGCACTCAGCTATTTTCTTCGGTCTTTCTGGAACAGGTAAGACTACACTTTCTACAGATCCTAAGCGTCGTCTTATCGGTGATGATGAGCACGGCTGGGATGACAACGGCGTATTCAACTTCGAGGGTGGATGCTACGCTAAGGTTATCGGACTTGACAAGGAGTCTGAGCCAGACATCTTCAACGCTATCAAGAGAAACGCTCTT
>JAZLKQ010000383.1:0-2754 GCA_045597745.1 Bacteroidaceae bacterium
AGCCATGATGTTCGGCACTTTGTATGCCTCAAAGCACTTCTTGACAGCCTCCCATCCTGTAGCCCCGCACACTTCGCGAGTAAGGAAATAGTACAGAAATGGATTGGCGAGCATCAATGGGCGTACCGCATATTTGCCATCCTTGCTCTTCAGTATGTCGAGATTCACGTTAGCCAGGTCGTCAGGTACAGTACCTGTCAGACAGTCCTCGTAGGACTTGTCTCCGATGGTGTTCTTCACATAGTTGAGTACTTCGTCAAAATCGAAGTATTCCGGTAATTCGAAGCCACAAAACTGTCTTGACTTCAACATGTAATCTACAGCTTCTTCAGATGAAAGCTTGAGTATGGTCTTTGCCATGATAGAAAAAGTAATTTTTTTTTAACGGTTTGTATTATTAAGGATTATCACTTCGACATACCCTTCCGGCATACCAGTAGATTATGACCTGCGCCGTCCTCTGCCTATATTACAGAAGGCTATACCTTGATGTTTACACGATTATCAAATCTCTTGCCATTATAGATAATATTTGTTGCGCAATGCTATATATGCGACAAAACGACCTAAACGCACAACAAATTGACGCATATCTCCTAATACAACTTTCGCAAGTTCGCAAACCAACCAGAATAGCATTTGTTTTCTTTTGTCATCTGTGTTTTCTATGTTTTCTCAATGAGCCTACGGCAAGTATACAATTGTTTTTGCCAGCGCAAAGCGCCCTTTAAGCAAACAAAAGAAAACCTTGATTATTAACTATTTGCTACTTGCGAAAGTTGAATAAATATAGTATCTTTTATCAGTACTGAGAATGTGAGTATGTTACCCCCTTAGCTATGTGAGTATTCAGGATAGTCTTCCATCTGGAAGTCAGCCTTGATATTGCAGAATCTGTTGACGGCATTGTATATCCTGACCTCATTATAGTTGATATCCTCATCAACAACAATCATGCGTCCCATCATTTTAGCAAGCTCTGTCTTTTGCCCGTCTGTAAAGTCATCTATGATAGTAAGTGCAATGAGCGAGTTCATATCAGCTACTTCAGACCTTGATGTAGAGTCTAATTGTAGAGATGCAGCAATCTCTTCGTATAGCATCGCTTCCCTGTGGTCTACCCTTTTGTCTGCAAGTATTATGTCCTGTAAGATGCGAAGTACTGCAATCTTCTCTTTGTATGATAATTGTTCCATATTTGTCTTATAGTTTTGTTATTGACACAGCAGTCCAGTTCCATTCATTCTTTTTCTTATTGTAGTTGTATACAATAATGGCTTGTACATGTTCGCCTCCAGTTATCTTTGTTCTATCAACCTCTGTTGGAGGTATGAAGCACTTCACGCTTTGGCTTTTGATGAATGCAAATGGTTTGTCTGCCCTTTTTTCTACCATTCCTTCTATCGCCTTGACGTATGGTAGCTGCTTGCATTCGTCTATCGTTGTCTTTTCACATCCAGATACGTTTATCTTGTCTCCGTCAGCGGTCCATGCTATCTTGTAAGGCATTCCTACTTTAACCTTCATGCCAAAGTCCTTCAGTTTTACCATGGCTCGCTTTCTGCCTCCATATACTATGGTTGCGCGATGGGTAGCTTGGTCTATATAAGTCACGATAGCGATGCTTGTATTGGCGCCACGCGCCAAAATATTGTTTGTTAGCTTCATGTACTCGATACCGTCGCTGGAGTCTGCAGTAGCATTAAGTATTAGAGGGTCTCTTGTCATGCTTTCCAGTTCGTATGGCACTCTCCATCCTTGTATCATATAGCATCTGGCTGTACAGTCTATATGATGCTTTGCCCTTGCGTAGTCCTGCAATTCTATATATATAGTGGCAAGTCCTATTCGCACCTTACCAAGAAAAGTCTCTTGTGCACCGCAGTGAGTTGCTCTCAACAGACATGCCAGTCGCTTGTCAGTCTCGTCTCTATACATCTCGCTCAACAGTTGCCATACCCAAAAGTCAGCTTTCTTCTTCCTTGCGAATGGCATAACCTTGTCAAGGGCATCTTCCTTTTCTGCTCCCGTCGCCAGCATCAGTTTGCCGCAGAAGTAACCAGGGTATATCATTTCAGGATGTTTGTCCATAAGCTCCTCAATCATTGGTATGAAGGTGGCGATTCGGTCTTTGTCTCCGGATTTCAGTAGCCTTTTTGAGTATGCTATATATGTCTGTTCTGCAAGTGACATTATCTTACGTCCGTTATCCAGTCTGAATTGCTGGTAGTCTTCCTCCATCAGACTGTCCAGTCCCCACCATTCCACGAATTCCGCAAACTGGTCCCATTCGTCGAGCTTGAGGCATACCTTGAGCAGATACGAATACCCTTTTGATGGAGCAAACTTATACTTGCTGATGAGTGTGAATATAGAAGAGGCTTCAGTAGTATCTTCGTGTGCGTAAATTTTCAGATATTCAGCTATCTTCCATAGTATATTGTCGAATATCAGGCCGTCTGCTTCTTGAGTGAGCAGATCCAGACGTGTCAGTTCCTCGAGATGAGACTTGAATGCGTCGTGGTTCTTATCCTCGATGTCTTTCTTCATCAGGTAAAACAGTGCCCATCCCACTTCCCTTTGCGCCCACACATTTTGTCTGTTGGCATCAAGATCATCCATTGCCATGCTATAAGCTTCGTTGGTGTTTCCTGCTCTGCACATAGATGTTATTTCCTTTATTGTAGCCATAATACGTTTTTAAGGTTGAAAATGTTATTACCAAAAGATACGGTTGCAAATATGGGAAATTTC
>JAZLKQ010000384.1:0-1557 GCA_045597745.1 Bacteroidaceae bacterium
GACATTTGGCGGTGGAGACGTCAACAAGACCGGCACGTCACTCTTGCCAGGCAATGCACGTATCGTCAAGCTCGGTAGCGACATGATTTCGCTCGACAGCGAGATAAAGCCTATCCCAGCACCATTCCACTTTGAGGCTAACGAGCTCACAATGGTTGGCGACTACTATGCCTTCGCATACTGCACTACATGGGGAGACCATACTGCAGACTGGAAGAACTATTCAGGCTCGGGCAATCTTGCTGTCCCTTCAGCATGTAGCATAGTATATATGCGTACTGCAGATCCGCTAAGCGGTGAATGGAAATACATCGGAGAGATAATGAAGAATCCTGGCACCGCTGGCTATCCATACGGCAACAATCATGTGCACATGCAGGAGTATAAGGGTACCAACTACATGATATATCACACTCAGGCAATGGAGAATGCTCTCGGACTGAGCGGTGGCTATCGTAGCATCGGCATCAATCAGCAGAACAAGACATCTGTACGTATCTCTGCCATCACGCCTAAGAACGACGGCGTCACTCAGCTTGCCGCAGGCAGCCCGATAGCAGAACAGCTCAACTACGCCTCTTGCATGGCAAACGGTGCTGGTATCAAGGAGGTTGCGACTACTGCTGCTCCATATAGCATACGACCTTCGCTCGGAGGCTGGATACTGGTCAAGGGAGTCAAGTTCTCCGAGACAGAGCGCAGCATCACTGCCAATCTGCATGGTGCCGGCATGGTCGAGGTACATGTGGGAGCACGAGACAACGAGCCTGTGGCAGTTATACGATTTGATGACAAGGACAAGACATCGTTTGCCGTAGATCTCAACAGTGTCATCGAGCCATCAGTCGCAGACGTGTACTTCGTCTTCAAGAGCGTCAATGATGTAACGTTCGACAGCTGGCAGTTCTCAAGCAAACCTGCATCAGACGTTACCGCCATCGAGAGCGTTGATGCGCCAGTCCATGCCGTAGACCACCAGTACTACAACGTGGCAGGTCAGAAGTTGAGAGCTCCACAGAGGGGTATCAACATCATCGACGGCAAGAAGGTATGGGTGAAGTAACATCCAGTCACCTCCTACTTTATAGATAATATACACCTGACATTCCCCTTTCGCTACTACTTACGGAAGGGGAATGTCTATACATGAGCAAGTTACGTCTTATGTTACATGATGGCAAATAAATGTTTCATTGATATTTCGTCACTTCATGGGATATAACTAAATTCGCACATTATTTATAGTACAATTAATCATTATAAACTAATTAATTAATCTACAATGAAGAAACTATTGTTAGGAGCTCTATGCGCCATGCTTATGACAGGTGCGCAAGCTCAGGATGTTAAGGGTCTAAAGGACGCTTACAAGGATTACTTCATGATAGGTGTTGCTGTCAATCAGCGTAACGTGTCTACGCCAGAACAGATCGCTATCATCCAGAAGGACTTCAACAGTATCACAGCCGAGAATGACTTCAAGCCGGGCGAAATCCAGGGCAAGGAAGGTGAGTACAACTGGGAGAGGGCTGACCGCATAGCTAACTTCTGCCGTCA
>JAZLKQ010000385.1:0-10584 GCA_045597745.1 Bacteroidaceae bacterium
ATAAACATAAAGCGTGCTCGATTTTGTCCTTCAGGATATTCGCGCTCTGCATAGCTGTTGGTACTTATCACACTAAGGTAGTCTCCACGTACAAAGGCGTCGTATGCCACCTGATACAACGAGTCTTCTATCTGCTTGCCATAACGTCCCTTGTACTCAAAGTTAGGGTCTGCGACCTGACGTGCATGTTCGTTGTCTGGATATTCGTCTATGAGCTTCTGCCTATATGTCTCTGCATACGCCTCCTTGCCCTGACGTGCATACAGCTGGAACATATTGTAGTAGGTCTCGTCTCTACGCTCGTAGTCAGGGAAGTCTATGCAGATGCGCTGGAATGTACGTTCGGCAAGAGGAAAGTTCTCCATCCTGTCCTTATATATGACAGCAGAGTTGTACAGGCCTTCGACAAGCGCCTTGTTGGAAGCCTCCAGCTGTTCGTCTGTAAATGGTATGTCCTTAAGATAGTACTCTGGGCGATGTGGGTCGTTGGCGTATTCTTCCTCCTTCTGACGTTGCTTGTCTTCCTTCGACAACTTCTTGTTGTCCTCACGACTCAGCTCTGTAGTATCGTTGGCGATAGAGTCTGAAGCCTCGTCCGAATTGTAGTCGGCAAGTACTGTCTTGTTATTTCTTCGCCAGTCGTCGGCGAGTTCACGGTTTCCCCACTTCTTCTGGAACTCGGTCTTACCTGCTGTCACTGCCGTCGGATTGTAGAAATACCATACTCCGCCAGTCTGATTGCGACGGTTCTGATTGGCATTGGCATTCTGTTGACGGTTGCCGTTGGCACCATTCTGACTGCCGTTGTTGCCCTGTCCGTTGGCGGCATTCTTCTTTGCCTCCTCTTTCTCTTTCTTCTTTACTTCCTCGATGATGCGCTTGATGACAGCCATACGTTCTACTGAGTCCATCCTTGCAAGAGCCTGCAGTGAGTCCTGCAATTCGACCGCTGTGGCATGTGGAAGCAACTCATCAAGTATCTTAGACCTCTCGTCTATATCTTTGTAGTCTTCTCTGTCTTTGTCAAGGAGGCCAATTACTCCGGAGTAGCACTTCTGCGCCTTGACAAACTGCTCTTTGGCATAGTACAGTTCACCGAGGTGTAGCATCACCACGCCCTTCTCTATGCCATTGCGTGTACCCTTCTCCACTCCATCATTGTATGCCCAGATGGCATGGAGGGTGTCGCCTTGTGACAGATAGATGTTGCCGATTGCATAATATACCTGATCAAGGTAGTCTTTGTTTTTCTCACTCCTTGCCATACGACGGAGTTTGGCAATCATCGCCTTGGAATGCCCCTTTGACATCACCTCAGTCTGCTGAATGCGAGCGTTGAAGTCGAGTTCGTATGGAGGATTTTTCTTATACACCTTACCAAATGCCTTGTATGCCAGTTGGTCTTTGCCCGTCTTATGATAGAGCTGTCCCAAGAGGAAGTACATACGTGCCTTCTGCACTCCATGCACCTTCTTGATAGCTGTCTGCACTCGTGGTATCGCCTCCTCGTATCGTTTCTGACGAATGTCACAATCAGCGAGTACCGCCGCCTTGAGTGCATTGAGGTTGGTAGGAAAACTGTCGCGTGACGCCCTGTTGACAAGGTCTTCTGCATCGTAAAACCACTCCATCTCTGCATAGCACTTCGCCTCAAGAAGTCTTGCCTTTGCAACTATGTTGGGCTTTGAGAAGTACAGTCGCTGTATGTATGCAAAGGTTGATGCAGCCTCAAGGTATTCTCCCTGACGAAACTGTGCTTCGCCCATAAGAAACCATGCCTTGTACAGAAACGGATTGTACTCTTTCTGGCTAAGCCATATCTTATCCTTAGGTTTCTTAGGTTTGCGACTATTCCATTGAGGCTTCTTTGTGATGCTGTGCTGCTTGATGGTCTTCTTGCACTTTTCGATAGTCACAGCGTAATTGCCCTTTCCTATAGACGCCGTGCTCTTGTTGCCTGTGATGAAGAATGGTATGACCTCGGTATAGTTGTCCTTGTTGCCATTCTTCTGAGCCTCTTGCCCTTCGAGGAAAGCGACATGTCCATTGTAGTATGTATTGTAGCGCGCCTTGAATGCCTGTGTAGCACGAGTCAAGCCCGTATTCTTGCTTGTAGAACACGAATATATCTGCGCTATCGCTAACACAGTCAGTATGGCAACTATTATCTTTCGCATATATTATCAGTTTATCTTTTCTTCGTTGACCGCTCTACGTCATTTCGCTGATCTCTCACGGGCTGACACGACGCTCACCCACTATCATGAACACTTCGTCCTTGATTCCGTCGGGCAATTCGACAGCCCTGAGTTGTAGGCTCCTCACCCACCCGGCGACCTCTTCGCTTCTCATGGTGTACAAGGCATCACGAAACTCCTCTTCCGCCTCTTCCGAGTATTCATCAGCACTTATACCACGATACCTGTCGAGTTCCTCGTCATTGTAATACTCGATCTCCTTGCTTACAGCTGCCAGCAGGCTGTCCTTTTCACATGTCTCATGCTGTCCACAGCACTCCATATCCTCGACCTGCTTAATGCTTGGCAACTCCTCTATCTCTCCACTCTGGAGTTGCTTCTTGAGACGATGATTGCGAATACTGCCAGCAACAAATGCTATGACGCCAATCACTATAAGACCTATAGATAAGTATATCATATCTGTTTTACTTTAATAACAATTACAAGACGACGCATCAGGCAATTACAAGATTGTACCTCTGGTATTTCCTTATCTGTCACTTGACCTGTCGGATGGTATATCCTACACTCTCAAGGTCGCCCCAATACTTTGGATAGGACTTAGATACCACATGCGGGTCATTCATCAGCACTCGACCAAGGGTCAAGGCACATGGAGCAAAAGCCATTGCCATACGGTGGTCCTCGTAAGTATCGATTGCCTCATCAGTAGGTGTTGATGTCTGTCCGTCCCACAAGAGCTCCGCATCGTTACGATCCTCTATCACATATCCCAGTTTTCTCAGTTCTGCCTTAAGAGCCTCTATGCGGTCTGTCTCCTTTATCTTAAGACTCTGCAGTCCTGTAAAGTGGAATGGCACTCCCATCATGCAGCAGGTCACCACAAGGGTCTGTGCGAGGTCAGGCTGCTCTACAAAGTCATAGTCCAGACGTGCCGGAGCAACACCAGACTTTACTATCTTGACCACATCGCCATCATGCTGTGTATCCACTCCCAACATACGGAAGATGTCTGCAACCTTACTATCTCCCTGATAACTCTTCTCGAAGAGTCCTGGCAGTTCAACCTCTCCCCCATCGCTCAACGCCACCATCTCGTACCAGTATGAACTGGCGCTCCAGTCACTCTCCACAAAGTAGCTTCTTGATCGGTAACCGCATGGTTTGACATTGATAGTGCGGTCGTCTATCCACTCTGCCTTAGCACCAAACTCACGCATCAACTGCAGCGTAAGGTCTATATATGGTCGTGACACCACCTCGTCTGTAAGCGTGAGCACAAGTCCTTCTGCCAACGAAGGACCTATCATGAGGAGTGCAGAGATATATTGTGAACTTACATTGCCTGGCAGAGTGAGCGCACCTCCTCTTAGAGATGTACAGCCGGTGATACGCAAAGGAGGAAATCCCTCGTTATCTACATACTCCACGTCTGCCCCCAACTGCCTTAGAGCGTCAACAAGCACACCGATAGGTCGATGCTTCATGCGGTCTGTACCTGTTATGACATGTGTGCCTTCGCTTACGGCAAGCAGTGCGGACGAAAATCTCATTGCCGTACCCGCTGCACCTATATCCACGACATCTGGGTTGCCCGTAAGCCATTGTATCATCACCCTCGTATCATCACAGTCCGACACGTTGTCAGGCAGTTGTTGTCTGTTGCCTGCCAGTGCATTGAGCACAAGCGCTCTGTTGCTTATACTCTTAGAAGATGGGAGCACTACTCTGCCCCTAACCATGTCTGGCGGTAATATCTCTATCTGCATAAATAGTTACAATGTGTATAATTAGCTCACAAAATTAGCACAAATAATCTTAAGCGACAACTAATTAACAAATTATTGCCCCTTTGTATGCAAATAGAGGGGTAGTAGATTGTATTTTACGGACAAAACAATATTATCAACGGATGATAATACACGCTATGTGTCCTTCCTGTTCATGTATTCAGAAGGACTCATGCCATACATATTCTTGAAACTTGTGGAGAATGTTGACAGCGAGCGGAATCCTACCGCATAACTAACGTCAGTAATATCAAGACGTTTCTCGCTTAAGAGACGAGCCGCCTGCTGGAGTCTAATGGTCTTGATATAGTCACGTGGCGTCTGACCTGTGAGTTCCTTGACTTTACGATGAAAATGCACTCGGCTCACACCCACCTTATCTGCTACAAATTCTACAGACAAGTCAGGATTGTCCATATTGCTATTTATCACCTTCATGATACGTGACATGAGCATATCATCTGGTGACTCCACCTCCACCCTGTCAATCTTTTCCTCTGCTTTCTTTGCCATAACATACTTGCCCTGTAGCTGCTGGCGTGTGATGAGCAATTGCAAAGCTGTAGTCCGAAGTACCTCCATATTGAATGGTTTGGTAATATAGGCATCCGCACCGATAGATATTCCGGCTATTCGGTCAGCATCTGTACTCTTTGCCGTAAGGAGGATGACTGGTATGTGACTGGTATTGTAATTGGACTTGACGTTATGGCACAAGGTAGTACCTTCCATCACTGGCATCATAACATCAGATATTATCAAGTCTACCTTCTGCGGATTCCTGATCACGTAGTCCCATCCTTCTTTGCCGTTACTGCACTCTCTGATAACGAAATCTGACGACAGCTCGCTATGGATATACTCACGTATCGCCGCATCATCTTCGCATACAAGCACATTGCGATGACGCAATCCCGCCACCTTGTCAATAGGTAATGCTGTCTGGGACACCTCTGATGACGCATCTGTAGTATCTGGATGTAATTCTTCCGATGAAATGGTAGTTTCTTTATCTTTTTCTTTATTCTTATCTAAGACGAGACTTCCGTCGCCTATCGGCAACGTGATGGCAAAGCATGTACCGGAGCCTGATGGATTGTCTTCAACACTTATTGTACCGCCATGCAAGCTTACGAGCAAACTCGTCAGATTGAGCCCTATGCCCGTGCCAATATAACCATTCTGATGCTTTGCCGAATAGAAGCGCTCGAACACTCTCGTCTTGTCTGCGTCAGGTATTCCTATACCAGAGTCTGTTACCTTGATTGTAAAGTTGCATGTAGCCGAAGATGACGCCGAATCGTCTACAAGTGTCTCGACCGTGATACTTCCGCCGTCTGGAGTAAACTTGAATGCATTTGACAACAGGTTCATTATCATCTTGTCCAAACTTTGGGAATCTACATACACGTCCAGGCTATCAAACGAATGCACGAAGGAGAACTTGATATCTCGTCGAGAGGCCATCGCCACAAACAAGTCATGCAGATTCTGCACAAAGTCTACGAGATTGACCTTTGAATATTCAAGTGAGAACTGGCCTTTTTCTATCTTCCTCACATCCATGAGCTGGTTGATAAGTCGAAGTATGCGGTGTGCATTCTGGTGTATGAGACTGTAGTTGCGCTGATGCTCTGCGTCACTATCCATCTTCTTCAACTTTTCGAGTGGAGCAAGTATCAGTGTCATTGGAGTGCGAATCTCATGACTGATATTCATAAAGAACTGCACTCTCGCCTCGGCCAGTTCCTCTTCCTGCTGATGACGACGAAGCACACGACGAGCCGCAACACGCTCTTTGATCTGCAGATACACCACGTAGCATATAGCAAGCAACAACAGCAGATACACCACGTATGCCCAAGGGCTGACATACCATGCAGGGTGAATTATCACGATGAAATGACGTTCTTCTGACTGCACGCTCTGTGCCACAGCACGTATACTTATATCATATCTACCAGATGGCATATTGGTGAATGATATACGATTCTGTCCTTCACCAATGCTTATCCATTCGCCTCCATTGAGTCTATATTCATATATCACATGCTGTTGCAAGAAATGCATAGTAGAGAGTTCGATACTGAAGCTATTGTCATAGTATGCAAGGTTTGCCTCCTTTGCATCAGCCACCCAATCCGTTAATATGTCGTAGATTCCTGACTTCTGACCTGCATATACAGGAGAGCCAAACAGATAGAAGTCAACTATCCGAAAGTCTAATGACGATGCACCTTGCCCACGTTCGACATCTGACGGACGGAAATAGTTGAGTCCGTTGATACCTCCAAAGTATAGCGTCTCACCTATGTGAGCGGACACTCCGTCAAGAAACTCATTGCCTTGCAACCCGTCTGTATAGAAATAATTGCTAAATGATCGTGACTTGACGTTGAAGCAAGTAAGTCCTCCGTCGGTACTTGCCCATATCAGGTCAGTGCCATCGGTGCTCTTGCTCAGTTCGATACTCTTTACCATATCGTCTGGCAATCCGTCAGTAGTAGTATAAGATTGTAGGACTTTACCATCAGCTTGTAGATGACAAAGCCCAAGTGACGAAGCTATCCAAAGCGAACCATCACGGGCTATCTTGATGTCATTGATACCGTTGCGAACGAGGCTTCGACTAAGTTTCTTCAACTTGCCATCAGCCTTGATAGCATATATCTCAACACCGTCAGCTGTACCGATGTACAATCTGTCTCCCATAGTTGCCACACAGCTCACCCATCTGTTTACTATTATATTGTAAGGATAGACGTCACGTCCTTCCTTCATCTCTGTATATTGCTCTATCGACTTCTTGACAGGGTCATAGCAAAATATACCGTAACTCATGGTAGCAAGCCAAAGACGACCCATATCGTCCTCACAGATGTCAAATATCTTCTGCACCTTGCTACCACCATCGACTATTGAGGCGAATGGAGTAAATACCCCTTCACTACTCATACACACAAGTCCTCCGATAGATGAACCCAACCACAACTTGCCTGACTTGTCCTCATATATAGCCTTGATAGTAGAAGGGACACCTTGATACGTCTCTGGAGAATAGTGCACACTCGACGTCCCGTCTGGAGTCATACGATAGAGTCCACTATGGTCTGTTGCCACCCACACATCGCCAGCACTACCCGGACTTATAGCCGTGATGCTGTTTGTGCCAAGAGTATTCTTGACGGCTGAACGACGGCCCACATACTCAAATGCACTTGACACTCGAGGCTGCACCACTACACCCTTCCAGTAGACACACACCCATAGATTACCTTCTGCATCTACCATAGCATCCTCAACATTGGACTGCGAGAGGTCGTATTCTGACGTCCGTATATTGCTTGGTGAGAAGTTACGAGTCCTCTCATTATATATAAAAAGACCCTTTCCATCGGTAGAAACAAGCAAACATCCCTTGCCATCCGAACGTATAGACTTGATAATGATGGAGGCATTGTATACACCCAAGTCTACTGGTACAAAGCGGTCTTCACGCGCCGAATACTTGAGTATGCCCTTATTGTCCGTACCTGCATAAATGTCTCCTCTTAAACCACGACAGAGCTTGACTACGGAAGAGGCTCCTGGCACTCGACGTAGAGCGCCGTTGACCATTCGATATACTTCCGATTTGTTGTCCACTACCCACAGCTGATTTTTTCCATCTTCGACTATCTGCACTACACTCATGCCACCGCCGAGATATGTAGACACTTCCTTTGCATACAGTCTACCTTTCTCATCTGTCTGCACGACACAACTGCCATATCCTGACATACACAGGTGGACAGAGCCATCGTGTAGCTTTGTCATAGAGGATACATGGCGGTGAACTGTATCGCCAGCCAAACTTATAATCGGGATTTCAGTAAACTTGTTAGTGGCATAATCGTACGATTGCACTCCCATTTCTGTACCAACAAGCACATGCCTCGAGTCATATTCGAGTACGCTGGTAGTAAAGTTGTGACTGAGTGAGGTAGAGTCGTCAGCCTTATGATAATACTTGTTGACCTTAGCACCATCATATCGGTTGAGTCCATTGCGAGTACATATCCATACATTGTGACGACTGTCTTGGTATATATACCTTATACTACTGTTGGTCAGTCCATGATCTGAGGTTATGGTATACGTGCCCTGTCCCCACACCTTAGAGGGGAGGAGCATAAGACAAAGCAATATGTACGTGAGGAATCTCATGGACGGCATATACATCTGTGTACAAGGCATTATCGCCCTGACTGCACAGCTCCTATCTTGTTAGACTTTATCTGGAATGCAGGAGCAGGTATATCCTCCACATTGTATAACGAAGGCAATGGATACTCATCATAGCAGTATCTTATCACATAACTTCCACCTGAAGTTGTTGACATAACCGCCTGTGGTATTGTAATCTCCATAGTGTAGTCACCAGTAACAGTTGCTTTTGCCCATTCGTACTTGCCACCTTCGTAAGCTACAGCAAATCCCTTGAGTTCGTCTGCAGACTGACGTAGTCTGCCTGTACTCTTATCAAATGTGACAAGTATCTTGTTTCCATTGCAAATGGCCTTGACAGGGCATGGTCCTTCCGCGACAAGTCCTCGTTCGCCGTATGCCAAAGCGCGCATCTGTAGTGAGGCACGGTATCCTGCAGTCTTCTTGTCCTGAGGATGGATGTCATTCCACTCACCAGTATCAATGAGCGTAGCAAGACCACTGTGTGGTATGGCAAGTGTGGCGAGCCTCTGCTGCTCACGTATCTCACACCAGGAGTTGCGCTGTAGCGGAGCGTCATGTCGAGCCATATATCCCGCAAGCTGCATTACGACTACAGGTATCTCTTTGCCAAACTGCTTACGCCATGAGTCGACCATCGCTGTCAGATACTCTGCATAGTGAGATGTATTGCCAAGATTGGACTCACCCTGATACCATAGCATAGCCTTAAACGGCATATCTCTCAGTGGTGCTATCATAGCATTGTACAGTCCTGTCGGACAATCTACGAAATATGTGCTTGACGGTTTGCGTGGCATAGCTGAGCCGAGAGCCATCTGCCATGTGTTGGAGAGTTTTATCGTCATTCCATCGGACAATTCCAGTTGATAAAGCTTACCCTGAGTAAAGTTGCCCCGTCCGCTCTGAGACATGAGATGCACCATCACCTCGTTGTCGCCGGACTTGAGTACACCCTCTGGTATAGTGTATATGCGAGGAGGATATTCGTATGTGGTATTGCCGACAAATTGTCCATTGACAAACACCGAGTCTGCGTCTTTCATTGCACCTATTCGTATAATAGCCTTCTTGCCTGCAGCAGATGCAGGGACATTGACTATCTGGCGAAACCAGTATGAGCCATTGCTCTTACACCATGCAGAAAACACATCGACACTCTGCCAAGTGGAGAAGTCGTAGTCTGCGGAGCGCCAGCGGTTGACGACTGTATCTTGGGCAATCATCTTGCGTTCCCATTCCCATCCTGCCTTATTCTCAAGAGCACGTATAGAGTCTACCCAGTTGGTCTGATGGTACTTGATATTGTCAAACTCATTCTTGTATTCGTCAAATGAGGCAAGTACATCC
The DNA here is from genome assembly GCA_045597745.1 of Bacteroidaceae bacterium. Lineage (GTDB taxonomy): Bacteria > Bacteroidota > Bacteroidia > Bacteroidales > Bacteroidaceae > Minthosoma. The sequence continues at coordinate 9,569 of JAZLKQ010000385.1, forward strand.
TGCGGCATCCATGACTCAACCTTTGTACCACCAACGGCAGAATTGATAATACCAATAGGTACACCAAGCTTCTCCTGCAGGTTGCGAGCCATGAAGTAACATATACCAGACACCTCACCACAGTTGGATGGGGTGATATCCTGCCATGGCAATACGACGGCATCGTCATTAGGGTGTACATAGTTGAACTGATGCGGCAGTTTGAGATAGCGTATATTGCGGTTGGAATAATCCTTGACATCATCGGCTACCACGTCCATACATCTGCGAATGGGCAGTTCCATATTGGACTGACCACTACAAAGAAACAGATCACCGACAAGGACATCCTTGATGACGACCTCTCCTCCTCCAGTGGCACTGACCTTCATGGTGTAAGGACCGCCAGCCTTCATCTTAGGCAGATAGACCTTCCATGTGCCGTCCTTTGCCACCTTTGTCTTGGCAGATGCACCATTGTCCATTGATACAGTCACCTGCTGATCAGCCGTTGCCTTGCCCCATACAGGCACTTTCGCTTCGCGCTGTATCAGCATACCGTCAGCAAACCACTTAGGCAGGCTAAGCTGTGCGTGCAATGATAATGTGGCAGCAAATACCACAAAAACCGATAGAATAAGTCTGTAATTCTTCATGATGTTTGTATTTTTATCGTGCAAAGATAATTATTATAATGCATAATGCATAATGCATAATGCATATTTTTTCGGATTAGTCAGGCAATATGCACCAACACATCGAGTGGTCGTAGCGCTCACACCGAGCGGTCGACAACGCCTCACCACACGTTAGTTGCACAATAATCCATACGCTTACTGTATATAAAGGAGCCATTTTTGTATATAGAGTAAACATCATCTATATGTAGAAACAAAAGGAGGCGACTCGTGACGAATCGCCTCCTGAAGAAATGTGTATAGAATTCTTTGTTTAGAAGTTGCTTGTATTCTTCTTCTCGTAATATGCCTTGTAGTCATCACCACCATACTTGATACCGGGGTCCTGACCAGCCAATC
>JAZLKQ010000386.1:0-2034 GCA_045597745.1 Bacteroidaceae bacterium
TATATGAGTTTTATTTTGACTTCTTGATTTTTGACTGATATATATGATTATGCATTATGCATTCAACCTCCATCTCTGGACATCAAGGACATTTTATATTTAATGAACTTAAATGACCTCAAATGGATGTCTAAATCATTATGCATTATGCATTAACACAAAATATTGCGCAAATTTAGGCATTTACAATGGAATAATAAAGAAATCAACGCTTTATTTCTTATATCCAGCCCATAGTCTATCCATTCGCTCCTTGAGTTTTGCCTCCTGAGGATTGTCCTGAGCAATCCAGAATCGGGCATCTACAGCACCTTCCGGCAAGAACTGCTGCTGGACGAAATGCCCCTCATAGTCGTGCGAATATTTATATTCCTTGCCATATCCCAACTGCTCCATGAGCTTGGTAGGAGCATTGCGTATATTGAGCGGCACGGGGAGGTTGCCTGTCTGACGTACATACTGGAGAGCATTGTTTATAGCCATATATGCAGAGTTGCTCTTGGGGCTTGTAGCAAGATATACTGTAGCTTCAGCCAGAGGAATACGTCCCTCTGGCATACCAATCTTGGACACGGCATCAAAACAGGCATTGGCAAGAAGCAGGGCGTTAGGGTTGGCAAGACCTATATCTTCGCTTGCTGATATGACGAGCCTACGAGCGATAAAGGTAGGGTCTTCACCACCCTCTATCATACGTGCCAGATAATAGATGGCGGCATCTCGGTCGCTGCCTCTTATGCTCTTGATAAATGCTGATATGATGTCATAATGCATCTCGCCATCCTTATCGTAAGCAAGGGGATTCTGCTGGAGGCTATCAGTCACGACATCATCTGTTATCACTATCTGCTTGCTTTCTCCCTGCGGCTGTCTGCTGTCAAGATTCTCGACAACGAGTTCAAGTATATTGAGCAGCTTGCGTGCATCTCCACCGCTATAGCGCAATATGGCGGTGGTCTCCTTCAGACAGATATCTTTCTGCTTAAGGTATATGTCACGCTCTATGGCATTGGCAAGCAACTCGAGCAGATCATCCTTCTCCAATGACTTGAGTACGTATACCTGACATCGGCTCAACAGCGGACGAATAACTTCAAACGAGGGATTCTCCGTGGTAGCTCCTATCAAGGTTACTATACCCTGTTCGACTGCACCAAGGAGGCTGTCTTGCTGAGACTTTGAGAAACGATGTATCTCGTCTATGAAAAGTATCGGATTGGCTTTGCCAAAGAATCTGCTACCCTTCGCCTTTTCGATGACTTCACGAACATCCTTTACACCGCTTGTTACCGCACTCAGTGTAAAGAAAGGCACGTCGAGTGTCTTGGCTATGATATTGGCAAGTGTAGTCTTGCCTACTCCTGGAGGGCCCCACAGGATGAACGAAGACACCCTACCCTGCTCTATCATACGACGAAGCACAGCACCTTGCCCTACAAGATGCTTCTGTCCTATATAGTCGTCCAAAGTGAAAGGACGCAGTCTTTCTGCTAATGGTTGCATTGTACTAATGAATAGACATCAATATGGAAGTGCATTTACATTAATATATTTATAATTAATACAAAATCCATAACTCTTCCATGCTGCATCTATATGCTTATATGATATTTTAAAGTTTTACAAGTTTACATCATCATGCAATAACATGTATGCATTAAGTGAGTGAACGCTATTAGTTTAATAATCAAGAATTCGGGATAATTATATAATTTTTTCTGTGCATTAAGCATTTTACATTAGCCTATACACTCTAATGCCTGTCATTGACTTCTGGCGTTGACCATAATTATAAAAGGTATCATTATCAAGCACAACCTTATGCTGTAGGCTTGATGCGTTGAGCAGATGAAGTTTGCCACCCTTCCATACGGCAATACCTATATGAGTAGTGTCAAGTCCTGGCTTCTTTGTAAGCAATGACACGATGTCTCCAGTATGGATGTGCGACAATTCTGTCTTCGACGCACCGAGCTTAGACTTTGGCAAATACTTGTACTTCTTGCCATTGGTCGCAAGTTCCAGTTTCTTGAT
>JAZLKQ010000387.1:0-7878 GCA_045597745.1 Bacteroidaceae bacterium
CGTATGCTTGAGAAGGAGGCAGTCAAGATAGGTGGCGGTATGAATCACCGTATCGGCCTGTTTGACATGATACTCCTCAAGGACAACCATATAGACTTCTGCGGTGGAGTTCACAACGCCATTTCACGCGCCAAGCAGTACTGCAAGGGTCATGGCAAGGACCTTAAGATAGAGTGCGAGGTACGCGACTGGAAGGAACTGGACGAGGCTCTTGCAGAAGGCTGTGACCGCATCATGTTTGACAACTTCACTCCTGAAGATACTGAGAAGGCGGTCAAGCTCGTTGCGGGACGTGCCGAGACGGAGTCAAGCGGAGGCATCACCTTCGATACCATGATACCATACGCTAAGGCGGGAGTAGACTTCATCAGCTTTGGTGCGCTCACTCATAGTGTCAAGGGACTCGACATGAGTTTCAAGGCTGCAGGTAGTGACAAACTTATCATCAAGTAATATCAATGTGGAATATCCGTCGGTATGCCGTCGGAGGATTATACATAGTTATGAAGAGACTTATTCTTTCACTTGTGGCACTTGTATCAATGAGTGCCTTTGCCTGTACAAACGTCATAGTCGGCAAGAAGGCAAGTGCCGACGGTAGCGTATTCGTAAGCTACAGCGCCGACTCTTACGGCATGTACGGCAACATATATCATCACAACGGCGGCACACATGCTGCTGGAGAGATGCGCAAGGTATACGACTGGGACAGCAACAAGTACCATGGCGAGATACCTCAGGCTGTGAGGACTTACACGGTCAACGGACAGATGAACGAGAACCAGGTAAGTATCACCGAGACTACATTCGGAGGTCGTGAGGAGCTATGGAAGACTGAGGGCCTCATCGACTACGGCTCACTCATATACATTGGTCTTGAGAGAGCAACGTCTGCTCGTGATGCCATCAACATCATGACGAGCCTTGTTGACAAGTACGGATATTGTTCTGAAGGAGAGTCATTCTCTATATGCGACAAGAATGAGGCATGGATCATGGAGATGATAGGCAAGGGCAGTGGCTACAAGGGTGCCGTATGGGTGGCTGTGCGTATACCTGACGACTGTGTCAGTGCTCATGCCAACCAGAGCCGTATCACAAAGTTCAGTCAGTACGCAAAGGAAGACGTGCTCTACTCAAAGGACGTTATCAAGTTTGCTCGTCAGAAGGGTTACTTCAATGGCAAGGACAAGGACTTCTCATTCAGAGATGCTTATTCTCCAAACGACTTCGGCGCTGTGCGCTACTGTGATGCCCGTGCGTGGAGCATATTCAATCGTCTCTGTGATGGTATGGACAAGTATGTAGAGTATGCCAAGGGCAATGACCTTGCAGGAGAGATGCCACTCTTTATGAAGCCAAAGAAGCCTGTGACGCTATGGGATGTGATGGCATGTATGCGTGACCACTACGAGGGGACACCGTTTGACATACAGCACGAACTCGGTGCCGGCCCTTACAATATGCCATATCGTCCTACACCACTATCATACGAGATCGACGGTAAGGAGTACTTCAACGAGCGTCCGATCAGTACTCAGCAGACAAGTTTCTGCTTCGTGGGACAGATGCGTTCGGAGTATCCTGACTTTGTGGGAGGTATCGCATGGATAACTAACGACGACCCTAACATGGCACCATTCGTACCGCTCTATTGTAGCATTACAGAGATGCCAAAGTGCTTCCAGCGTATCGATGGAGTGCAGGACGACGCTACATTCTCATGGGAGTCAGCCTTCTGGTTGCAGAATACAGTGTCCAACATGGTATATCCATACTATGATAAGATGTTCCCGGACTTGCTCCGTTCGCGCAATATTGACCAACTTGTCTTCATGAAGGAAGAACCTGACAATACCCGTAAGATATTGGCAACAAATCAGTCCAACGGCAAGGATGAGGCAGTGGCATTGGCGACAAAGACAAGCCAAGATCACTCAGACTACATGATGCGCTGCTGGAATGATATGCTCAAGTATCTTATCGTCAAGCACAACGATATGGCGATCAAGAAGGTAGACAGTCTGGATCACTTCAAGAAGACTGAGCATGGTTATGTAGAGTCTCCTCACAGACCTGGCTATCCTGTGAGATACCGTCAAGCTATTGTCAAGGAGTCGGGCGACAAGTATCTGATGAAGTGACAATTATGTATCTGACGTTGTATTAATAATATATTATATATAATGCATATAGGCCTATGCTGATAAATACATTGCTGATAGTCGTGGTGCTCCTTGTGGGATATACCCTCATGAGCACTAAGTATGCGAGCCAGTTGAGCAGAGCGGCAGTCGCCATGTTCTGTGGTCTGATAGCGTGGATAGTATACATGCTGCATGGTGGCGACTTTCTCATGCTTGTTCATCCAGAGGAGTACAGCGCCTTTCTTGCAGGCGAAGAGTCATGCCCCGAGACAGTCAAGAGCTTTATCTCACAGAGTGTCATCATGAAGTATATAGGCGAGGCGTGTTCTGTCATTCTGTTTCTCATAGCTACAAATACCATTGTAGAGGTGATGAACAACAATGGACTCTTTGACTCGCTCATCACTTGGCTTCGTATGCGCAACAGCAAGAAGTTCCTGTGGATCATATCACTATTGACCTTTGGCATCTCTGCCAACGTAGACAACCTTACGACCGTTGTGCTTATGGTGACCATCATGTCACAGATAGTGCAGAGCCATAGCCAGAAGGTCATCTACGCTTGTGCCATACTCGTAGCAGCCAATCTCGGTGGCTCGTTTACCGTGATAGGCGACATGACATCGCTCATGCTCTGGGTGAGGGGAGTGGTCACTCCGTCAGCATTCGCTGGTGGATTGGTGTTGCCTGTGCTTGCCAGCCTCTGCACATTCAATCTGCTCTTGTCCAAGCTCCTTGTTGGTACAGTAGATGTACAGTCGTTTATCACTCGATTCCGAGGTGATGAGTCATACCTCGCTCCATGGCAGAAGCTCGTTCTCCTCGTCATCGGTATCGCAGGACTATGGGCTATACCAACATTTCACGCAGAGACACATCTGCCTCCATTCCTTGGAGCATTGTGCGTGCTTGCGCTGATATGGCTGGTCGAAGGTATATTCAATCTGGAACGCAATGGCACGATCATGGTCATTCAGCGACATTACCTTCGCAATACGGAGTTTATCGGCATCAAGATTATACTCTATTACCTCGGTATCACACTCGGAGTCGGTGCGCTCACAGAGAGCGGTGCGCTCGAGTATGTCGGGGAGATATTCACTACATATATTAATAATGTGTATGTGTATGGACTCATTACTGGAATATTCTCTATATTCATAGACAACGTGCCATTTGTCATGACAGGTCTCAACATCTTCCCGCTCGATACAGCTCCTGACAGCACTTCTGACTTCGTGCTCAACGGCAACTACTGGCAGCTCCTGTCATACTGCAGCGCTATGGGTGGCAGTATACTCTATGTGGGTACGTTGGCTGGTCATGCAGTGGTAGATGTGGAGACTATACGATTTACTTGGTGGTGCCGTCATGTGGTATGGCGAGTGCTTGTAGCATGGGCTGTGGGCATGATAGTATTTTGGCTTACTCACTCTCTAATGTAGACATCAGTGGCATAGCAGTCCATCTGATGCATGAAAACGAACAACAACTCAATTCACAATATATAAGACACAGGCAGATATTGTTAAACTAAAACATGAAAACTTATGGGAAAGATTAATTGTATTGGTATATTGACATCAGGAGGTGACGCTCCAGGTATGAATGCGGCAATACGTGCGGTGACCCGTACTGCTATCTGCAAGGGATTCAGAGTCAAGGGCATCTATCGTGGTTACGATGGTTTGGTCAACGATGAGATTGCGGAATTTACTACCGAGAGCGTCAGCAACATCATAGCTCGTGGAGGAACCATCCTCAAGAGCGCACGTTCGAAGGCATTTATGACACCTGAAGGACGTAAGCAAGCATTCGACAACATGAAGAAGGAAGGTATCGACGCATTGGTTGTAATAGGCGGTAATGGTTCGCTGACCGGTGCAAAGATATTTGCAGATGAGTTTGACGTGCCATGTATTGGTCTTCCAGGTACAATAGACAACGACCTCTATGGTACCGACCTCACTATAGGCTACGACACGACGCTCAATACCATCGTGGAGTGTGTGGACAAGATACGTGACACAGCCAATTCGCATGAACGCATCTTCTTTGTTGAAGTTATGGGACGAGATGCAGGTTTCCTTGCTCAGAATAGCGCCATCGCCTCAGGTGCAGAGGCAGCCATCATACCAGAAGACAGCACAGATGCCGACCAGCTTGAGCACTTCATTGGTAGAGGTATACGTAAGTCCAAGAACTCAAGTATCGTCATCGTGAGCGAGAGTCCAAAGTGTGGTGCCATGTTTTATGCCGACAGAGTAAAGAAGGAGTACCCTCAGTACGATGTACGTGTATCTATACTTGGACACCTGCAGAGAGGTGGATCACCATCAGCCCGTGACAGGATTTTGTCAAGCCGTCTTGGCGCTGGAGCTATAGACGCGATACTTGACGGACAGCGCAATGTGATGGTCGGCATACGCAATGCTGAGGTGGTATACGTGCCATTTACCGATGCTATACGTAGCGACAAGGCAATGAACAAGGATCTGATACGTGTGCTGGATGAATTGTCTATTTAATTGATAAAATAGTTTTTTGTATATCTATGGCAACAAGTCCCGATAGGTGGGGAATAGTATATAGTTCGCATACAGGCTCATTCAATACTCATAAGAGATGGAAGCTCATACGCCAATATATGAGTACACATGGTGTGCAGTACGACTTCGTGCAGTCGGAGGGGCTTGGTTCGGTAGAGCGACTTAGCAAGATGCTCTGCGACAATGGTTACCGTACCCTTGTCGTAGTAGGAGGAGATGGCTCGCTCAACGAGGCTATCAATGGTGTGATGCGATGTGACAATCTTGCCGAGGGATTTGCGCTTGCAGTCATTCCTAATGGTATAGGCAATGACTTCTCCCACTTCTGGGGGCATACTGAGGATGACTATAAGGCTAATATCGATGCCATCATTGCCAGACGTACCCGTCGCATCGACGTGGGATGTTGCTTGTATTCAGACGAGGACAATGTGCCGATAAGGCGGTATTTCCTCAATTGCGTCAATATAGGTCTTGGCGCACGAATGGTAGAGATATCGGAGAAGTTTAAGCGACTCATCGGTTCGAAACGCTTGTCATTGATACCAGTACTGATTGCTCAGGTCTTCGAACGCAAGTCATTCAAGATGCAGTTGAAGGTCGATACGGAGGAGATAGACAAGCAGTTGATGTCCGTATGTGTAGGCAACTGTACTGGTTACGGCCAGACTCCCAATGCTGTACCATACAATTCGCTCCTCGACATGTCGCTTATCACACGTCCGCAATGGTGGCAGCTCCTTGAGGGCTTCTGGCTATTGGGTAAGGGACGTTTCCTCAACTACAAGAATGTATCGCCATATCGTCTGCAGACACTTGAGGTGCGCAATGCCGGCAAAGCAAAGATTAGTCTTGACGGACGTATGCTGCAAGGCAAGAAACTCCTCCCGATGAAGATAAGCGTGATAGCTGACAGGATAGAGTTTATAATATAAGTTATAAATTTTAAGTTAGGTATTATTCATCAACATAAAAAGCTTCATAGACTCACATGGACATAATGATTGTACTCATCATCGTAGCCCTCGTGCTGATACTCGTGGGCGTAGTAGGTTCGATAATGCCTGTGTTGCCAGGTCCTCCATTTGCTTGGGTGGCATTGCTCGTCCTTCGGTTTGCTATACCCGATTCGGTGTCTATCGTCACACTCGTCATCATGTTTCTGCTGTTGATAGGCATTGTAGTGGTAGACTTCCTCGCACCATCATGGACTGCAAGCAAGAGCGGTGGCTCCAAGAAGGCTGAGATTGGTGCTATGGTAGGCGTGATTGCAGGACTCATCATTACCAACATCACCATGTGGGGCATAGTACTTGGACCGTTTCTCGGTGCACTGATAGGCGAACTTATAGAGACAAAAGATTGGAAACATTCGTCCATCATCGCTCTGAAGTCCCTTGTGGCATTCCTCATCACAACAGGTATCAAACTCATCTACTGCATGATATGTCTCATCATCGCACTCTTTCATGTGGCTGATGAAGTGGCAGGCTGGTTTTGATGGAATGCATAATGCACAATTGACTTCGTCGAACTAAAGGTTGGCGTAGCTGAGCTAAAGGTTGACTTCGCTGAGCTAAATGTTCATAATGCATATATATATAAATAAGGTGGAAGGCATATCGTTACGCCTTCCACCTTATCTATATATGCAAAGAGTATATTCCTCCGGGTATGTGTAATGGAGATGATGCCGTTACACTTCCTTGTTCTTGACTACAGACTCGTAGTAAGCGAGATAATTGTCTTTCTGCTCGCTTGCCATCCATGCCATAGCCGAACGAGGGTGATCATTCTGCGAACCAGTTATCATGTATGGTATGAAGTAACCCCAGTCTATCTCTTTCTGCAATGGGTGTATCTGGTCCTGTATGCACTTGATGACTGGTTCGAGCTTGTACTTCGGATTCTTGAGGAATGCGAGGAGCAACTCCATAGGGCAGTTACCAGCTCCACGACCTATGCCGAGCATTGTAGCATCAAGCATATTGGCACCAGTACGTATACACTCGATGGTGTTGGCAAATGCCAACTGTGTGTTGTTGTGTCCATGGAATCCGATAGTCTTGCCAGGCAATGCCTTGATGTATTTGTCTACAAGACCGTGTATATCTTCAGAATAGAGACTACCGAAACTATCTACGAGATAGAATGTGCCGACACGAGACTCAGCAACGTCGGCAAGCACCTGGTCAAGGACACGTTCGCCAACCTTTGATACCGCCATGAGGTTGATAGTAGCCTCATATCCCTTGTCCATCACGTGGTGTGCCAGTTCGATAGCCTTGTCTATCTGGTAGTCGTAGCAGGCTACACGGAAGAGGTCGACAACACTCTCGTCCTTTGGGCGAATGTCGTCGTACTTGATTCGGCCGATGTCTGCCATGACAGAGAGCTTGGTGTTGGTATTGTTGTCACCAACTATCTCGCGGAGTTCATCTTCCGCACAAAACTTCCATGGTCCGTACTCAGTGCGTGGGAACTGGTCCTCGCTGCTGATGTAGCCTATCTCCATATAGTCCACGCCTGCATCAACACAGGCTGTGTATACGTCCTTTACAAACTGCTTGCTGAACTGCCACTTGTTCATCAGTCCGCCATCGCGGACGGTGCAGTCCAGCACTTTGATTTCTTTTCTGTACATGCTTTGTTTCATTATTTAGTTGTTCATTATTTTCTTTTCCTCTATTATGAAGTAGTCGATAAGGGAGTTGTAGATACTCTCTATGACATCTGGGTTGATGCCAGCCTCCTCCGCCCATTTGCGTCTGCTGGCGATGACCTCTGCACGCCTTCCTGATGCCTCGATGCCGGTACTTGTATGTTCTTTGTATTTCACTACTTCACGTACATATTCAAAACGTGTAGACAGAAGCTTGATGATATCAGAGTCGATATTGTCAATTTCGTTTCTCACTTCTGTAATATTAGTACATTCCTGAGGCAATCTTCTTTTGTAGTTGTCAACCATAATTTGTGTTCGTTTAGCTTTGTGTCTTAAAGTGCACAAAGTTAACTCTTTTTCTTAAATATATAGACAAACCGTCCCCGATAGTTGCATCAGATAGCTCATTTCCCTTGATTATGGGTTGATATAGTATGCATTATGCATGTAATGTGTGCAAAAATGAGCAATACAGTTCGTCAATATGATTAATAATTAGTGCATTGTTCATATTATG
>JAZLKQ010000388.1:0-8281 GCA_045597745.1 Bacteroidaceae bacterium
CCTAAAGTAGGGGGAGTACCCGAAGGGGGAGGGGGTATTACATACTTTGTGTGCATATAGCTAAGTTGTCTTTAAGTCACTAATACCCCTCCGGCTTTCAGCCACCTCCCCTACTTTAGGGGAGGAGTATGCTGATGGCAATGACAATGGATTATGTGCCTAATTGTATATTATCACCTATGTTTTTGCAAAAATAACGAATTATGTACAACTGACCAAATATTAATATTGTTATTCTTATCATGTCATTCAAGTTCATTTGCACTCAGTCTTTCTACGCCCTGCCCTTCGTTGACATTGATCATACGTATCTTAAAGCCGAAAGATACGTATGACGACGCTTCAAGTAACGTATGTCGACGACGAAAGTAACGTATGTCGACACAATAAGCAATGACACTTTCAATAGGCACAAAGAGAAGATGTGTCAAAACTTGCCTTATTCTTTTATGTAAACACAACAAAACCACAGGACAAAGAACGAATTATTAAGAGAAAAGTATTACCTTTGCCATCGTATTTATCAAAGACAAACGTACTAACACACATCGCACCATATACGATGTGACTACACAGGTAGCAACTATTAACACACTAAGGACATGAAAGTAGACAAACTTCTGCTATCATTAGCATTACTGATATTCGTGGTCTGTTTCACTTCTTGCGAAAACGAATCAGACCTGGAAGTGGAGCAAAACAAAGAAGCACGCAAAGCCCCTTATAAGTTCGTAGAAGGATTTAAGGACAATGTGGAGCACCCTCTTGCCAATGGTATCACCGGCACAAACTGGATGTCAAAGCTTGATGACAACGAGCCTGTGTGCCACCTCTCCATACCTGGCACTCACGACGCGCTGACAGGCATGGGATTCTACAATGACAATCTGCAATATATATTCAACCAGACTGCCATCAGTCAGGTATCAACTCTTAACCAACAGTTGGAGAGCGGCATACGATTCTTCGACATACGCCCTGTCGTCTCCATAGATACCATAAGTCATAAGAAGATATTAAGATGTACTCATGGTATTTCGGAGATTAACGTGACCTTCGAAGAGGCTCTCAACATGCTTGCACGCTTTTTGCGACAGAACCCAAAGGAATTTGTCATAGTCAAGCTACAGCATGACAACGGCGTAGAAAACCAAGTGGACTGGAGCAACATCATACGTGACTTCTTGTACGACTACAACACGCATACCCACCCAGGCATCTTTGCCTCATGGCGACCAGACATTACTGTTGGAGAGATGCGAGGTAAGATATTGTTCATCAACCGCAAAAAGTTCGACGGCATGTATGGGGCACAATGTGAGTGGCCTGACGAAGATCCCGACATAGACGAAGCCATCCACCCAGAAGAAGAGAAAAGCCGTCGACTGGTAGATGCCTACGACCCTACCTTGAGCACATCCATGTACGTGCAGGACTACTACAAGACCACAAACGACACACGTCAGCAGCGCAAGACACAGGCTGTACTCAATATGCTTGCCGAGGCACGCATTTGCACCGCCAATCCTACAGACAACACATGGATCGTCAATCACTGTTCGGCATATACCCAGGTGTCACCACGTGGATACGTGACCAACGCATCCATTGTACACCCTGCCGTCATCCAAGACATACTCGCACACCCAAAGGACAGAGTAGGCATCATTGCCATGGACTTCTCTTGTTACGACAATATCAGTTGTGTCATCAATGGATACACACCTTATACATCCGACTTCCTGTATGACAAGAAGCCTATGTCACAGTCGCTTACTAATCTCATCATCATGTCCAATTTCTAATCATCCAAATGCACTACACAATGAGAAATATATTCGTCTCACTACTCACACTCATCATCTCTATCACCGCCACTGCACAGACGGTATCACATACACAGGCGGCAGACTCTATGCTATTTCGCCATCTATCTGTGGGAGCAAGCATCGGCGACACAGGACTCGGCGTCGAAGTCGCAACGACTATCACACCTCATTTGTCTCTGAGAGCAGGCGTGCAGTTGCTGGCACTTGGCACAGCTAAAGTCGAACTGCCTTTCACCAACAATGACATCTACAAGTATCTCGACATCAGCGACCCTACCATGAGCGAAGCCGCGAGAAAGCACAAAGCTCAACTTGGAGTCAACGCCACAATCTTTACTGGCAATATACTTGCAGACTACTACCTGCATACAGACAAGGCATTTCACATCACAGCAGGATTTTATTTCGGCAATCGCACAGTCATGCACCTATTCAACAGGACTGAGGGCGAAATGAAATTTCTCAATATTGCAAATGAAAACATTCAGACTTACAATCAACTCTTCGATGCCAACTTCCCTAAGGCAGGACTACAGTTTGGCGACTATACCTTCACCGCCGACAACAATGGCAACATCGACGCGAAGATACAGACATGGAGCATCCGACCTTATATCGGCGTAGGATGGGGACATCTGGTCAGCATGACGCACAAACGCAAAGTCAATCTCAACTTCGACTGCGGAGCTCAGTTCTGGGGTACGCCACAGTGCAGGCTCAACAATGAGAAGACCATCAGCACAGGTAGCGACCGAGACGGAGGTGTGCTACAGAGCATATCACAATTCACCATAATGCCTACGCTCAAGGTCGTCATTTCTGGCGACATCTTCTGATATACACATATTACTATTTATATCTGGCAAAAAAAACAACATGAGGCTGTATCAAAAGTAACCGACACAGCCTCATGTTTATATATATCATTTCAAGCCCTTTACAATCTCCTTTATCCTACCGCGAGGCACACCCAGTTCCACTGCTTTGTCCCAGTCTCTGCGAGACATGCGATCATTACCAGCCGTGTAGTGCAGACATCCACGTGCCAGCACATATTGGGCGTTATCGGGAGCCAGTTCCACAGCCTTGTCCCAGTCCAGCAGAGCCATATCAGTATGACCACCCCTTGCCTCCATGTCAGCACGCACGGCATAGAGTTCTGCCCGGTCAGCATATACACCAATAAGTCTTGATATTCTATCCATAGCCTCAGCAGTCTTGCCTATGCAGTCGAGAGTGATAGCAAGACCAAGTCCTCCACGATAGTGGTCCGGCACATGACTTACCACAAACTCATAATCCTTCAATGCCTTATCATACTCTCGTCTCCTGTAGTATATATACCCTCTACAAGCATGAGCATCAACATGTTCCGGATCAATATCTATTATATGGTCATAGTCAAGCAGCGCCTTGCCTTCATTGCCCAAGTCAAGATATAGTCCAGCGCGAGCCTCTACAAATGGCAAAGATTCTGGATACATGTCTACAGCCATAGTATACCATCTCAATGCATCCATCCGTTTACCCGACGACTCCTGTATGCGGCCAAGATTCATATAAATAAGGGCATTGCGATAATCGTCTGGAGCAGTCTTCAATGCCGAACGAAACAGCACCTCTGCCTCTACAAGGCTATCTGCCTCTACAGCAGCAAGAGCACGTTCCACATACTGCTCGTATGTCTGAGCTCGCAATACTGTCGACATACATAGCAAAGCCAGCACCAGCCCACACCTTATTATATATATATGTACGTTCATTGGCAACAATACATTATCTAAACCAGTATAACATCTTCTTGTAACTACTCTTCAACTTCCATCTCACGCGTATCATGCGGTCCTTCTTATTTGACAGTGTAGAGTTGAGACTACCCGTAAAACTGCCTTGTGTTGCCAGACATGGATGACTCCAATAATACTTGATGATGCCTTTCTCTGTAAGTTTTGTCAAAAAAAGGTCGTTTGGGAGGTCTATCTTATACTTGCTGACATAATCAAGGATAACTTCTGCCGCTTTTCTGCTAACAAAATAACAGCCACCAAATCTATCACGATGCGCCTCGTAAAGCATCTTACCTTTCTGCCTCTTGCTTCTCGGCACAAGCATGAGACTACTGTCTTCATAATTAGCGACCATAGCCTCATCATAATGCTCCGCTTTCCATTCCTTGACACTCTGCATAAAGCCCGGAAGAAAATCGCCGTGCAACTCTATGTCATCCTCCAATATCAAAGCACCTTCCAGACCTTCATCGACGATATAGCGCAATGAGAGGAAGTGCTTATACGCACAACTGATTCTTGGTAGAGGGCCCTTAGGAGTGCTCCATTTGTCAGACATCACAAAATATTTCTCGATCAATTCATCTGTCAAGTCTCCGCAATCACCATCTAATACAAACCGATAGTCAATATCCAACGGATCCAGTTGTCTTCGAATGCTCCTCTCACGTTCTGTTTGACTCGCAACATGCACAACAAAGACCTTGATATTCCCTAATTCTAAACTACCCATTCTTATAAATCTTTTTATAATCTAAATCCAGACATACACATCAGCACAAAATTATCATAAAACATCCAAACACACAAGTCTTGTTCAAACTATTTAAGTTTTCTTGTAATAAAAATACACAATGAGCCCCGAAAGCACAGATTAGCTTTCGGGGCCCATATCCATTTCTTGACCGAAACGTCACTATTCTACATAAGGCAAGAAGGCTGCCGGAACATATACATTGCCGAATTCGTATGCTTTTCTAAATAGCGGAGCAATCTGGTCAGGTGTATAGCCTGCATGTCCACAGCCTACCGCCGAAAGCATAAACTTCTGTTTTGGATGCATTACCGCATACTCGGTAAATAGATCAACAGCAGCCTGCAGTCCGTAGAAGCTATTGTCCTCAACAGGGATGGCATAACTCTGTCCATGTATGCCCTCTGCCTGTCCCATGACAGCGCCAAATCGTTCAAACGCCATACGGGCTGCGCCGCCGTTATGTATGCCTTTCACATTGCTTCCAAATACAAAGATTTCATCAGTACCGAGCCTATCGATATAGTCAGGAGCAACACGCTGTGCGTCTGTAAAGTAGTTGTCATTCATCGCCCCCATCATCGCCGCACGATCTTCCATACAGGCTTCCTTGAAAGATCGGCTTGCACGCATATAAGCCATCTTCTTCGCATATGCCCTCTGACTGCGTCTCTCACTCTCAAACATCTTCCTCATGCCCTCATCAGTCTGCTGAAACTCCATATAACTGTCGATACCCAGCGAACGTGATGTCCGCTCTACATCAATATTTGCCCCAATAAAGGTAAATATCCATCCCTTCTTCTTTAGGCTTCCAATAAGTTCGACGACTGCCGAATGTGTCCATCGTTTAGACGCATTCTCATAACCATCTGTAATGATGGTTACCTTGCCAATACTATCCGTGTCGTTTGCGACCTTCTGCAACTGGCTTACTGTATTACCGATAGCATCATACAGAGGCGTGCAAGCGGATGGATTGTAATCCTTAGAAGACAAGTCCCTTACTTCCTCGATTGGTACATTCTTGAATATATAACGAGGATTGTTCGTGTCAAAGCAATATATAGACACAATTTGACGCTGTTCCTTCTCTTCCTTGGCAGTGGCACGAATACCGTTCAAAGTCTCGTTGCAACCCTCAATCGTCTGGTATCTGACGCCACCCATAGACCCACTCTCGTCAAGTATGATCAGATTGTACACGGTAGAGGTAATCTTCGCCTGCGATTCGGCATTTGACTCGGCACTGTTAGATTCGTTGCCCATGATTCTGTTAATTACATTCTTGATTGACATAATGATAATTGATTTTTTTAGTTAGTATTGTTAATGAATTATTGTTCATAATTTTCTAATGCCTCTCTCTCGTCGGTTTTGACTTCTATACAAATATACGCTGATACCTTCAGAAAAATTAAGCAAAGCTCCCTTCATTGTATGAAATACCCATATTATTGTATGAAACAATCGCCATGGACGATATACGCCCATATTTTGTACCATGCAATACAAAGCACTCGACAATTGATATAAATCATCCAATACTTTCATGCAAATCATGCGGAACTTTTCATGAATTTATACGGATGAATTCAGTAAAAGACGCGGAAGTATTTCTTAGGAGTTAAGCGATGATGTTTTTCCAACATTAGCATTAACCACATTTCGTGTCAATACTCGATAATATATATATGAACAATGCACAATTGCGAGTATGGCAATTGTGCATTGTAATTTGTTTGGGGAATTAAAACATGCTGTAAACTGCATGCATTACATTTTCACCTATACTTCTCCTCGTTCTCGTCTTCAAGCATGGACAAGTATGAATGGTAACGACTCTCACTGATATCGTGTCGCTCTACAGCCTCGCGTACAGCACAATGTGGCTCGTGAGTATGGGTGCAGTTGTTGAACTTGCACTCGGATGATGTGGCGAATATCTCACGGAAGTAATGACTCACTTCCTCTCTCTGCATGTTGAAAGTTCCAAATCCCTTGATGCCTGGCGTATCAATCAGCGCACCATGATGCCACTGGGCATTGCCCTCTGTGTCATGGACAAACGGGTACATCTCTGAGAATGTCGTGGTGTGCCGACCTGTATTGTATGCGTCTGATATCTCGCTGGTACGGATGTCGAGTCCAGGAATAATGGCGTTGATGATGGTAGACTTACCTACTCCGCTATTGCCTGACAGGCACACTATCTTGCCATCCATCTCTTGTCTCAGTTGGTCGACACCTTGCCCTGTACGGGCTGACACACTGATACACTTATATCCTATCTGCGTATAGAGCGCCATGACTCCATCGAGGTACTCGCGCCAGTCTATGCCTGAAGGATCTGAAGCTGATGTCTCGTCGAGCAGGTCCGTCTTGTTGAATACCAAGACTACTGGCACTTGGTACGCCTCTGCACTGGCAAGGAAGCGGTCGACAAACTGGAGCGGTGTCTCTGGTTGGGTCACGGTGACGACGAGGAAGCATGTGTCGACATTGGCGGCAATGATGTGTGACTGCTTGGAGAGATTGGTGGATTTACGAATGATGTAGTTCTTACGGTCGTCTATCGCTGTGATTAGCCCTTCTCTCATGCGAGCAGCTCCTGCCTCTATCGTGTCTGCTGCCTGCCTGTCTTCTGGTCTGAACTCAACCTTGTCACCTATGGCAACAGGATTGGTGGTACGTATACCACGAATGCGGAAGTTGCCTTTGACCTTACAGTCAAAGACTTCTCCCGCATCAGACTTGACGGTATAGCTATACCCCGTATTGCGTATTACGAGCCCGTGCATTTAGACAGTCATGATTTCCTTGTTCTTTGCCTCGAGCATGGCATCAATCTGCTTGACGTACTTGTCGTGTATCTTCTGGACCTTCTCCTCAGAATCCTTCTCCACATCCTCAGGCACACCGTTCTTGATAGACTTCTTGAGTTTGTCAATAGCCTCACGGCGAGCGTTGCGTACTGACACCTTAGCATTCTCAGCCTCCTTAGAGCACTGCTTGGTAAGGTCACGACGACGTTCCTCTGTGAGTGCAGGGATGCCTAGACGGATAATCTCACCGTTGTTCTCAGGCATGATACCTACAGAAGAGTCAATGATTGCCTTCTCGATGACACGCAACATCTGCTTCTCCCATGGCTTGATGGTGATAGAGCGTGCGTCTGGTGTATTGAGACTGGCTACATTGCTTAGTGGTACCATACTGCCGTATGAGTCCACACGTATCTCATCGAGAATATGTACATTGGCACGTCCAGCGCGTATGCGGCTGAGTGACTCTTCGAGGTGCATACATGCCATCTCCATGTTCTCCTCTGCATCTGATATATATACTTTTACGTCTTCCATATATTTAATTAAGAAAAAGAAGCCCCTCTCCTCCCTTCCTCCTCTCCCCCTATAGAGCGAGGGGAGGAACCTCCTCCTACCCTCCCAAGGAGGGGAGTACGGATATAGCCGAGGGGTAATTAATAAATTGTAAGTTATAAATTATAAGTTGGCAGTAATTATGCATTATGCACTAATCCAAGATGCTGCATCCTGCACAAGGCTTGAGCTGCTTGAAGAAGTCATTGCCCTTGTCATCGACGAGGATGAATGCAGGGAAGTCTTCGACCACAATCTGCCAGATAGCCTCCATGCCGAGTTCTGGATATTCGACACACTTGATAGATTTGATATTGTTCTGAGCAAGGATAGCTGCTGGGCCACCGATAGATCCGAGATAGAATCCACCATGCTTCTTGCAAGCGTCTGTCACTGCCTGACTACGATTGCCCTTGGCTAGCATGATCATGCTACCGCCATTGTCCTGGAATTCGTCTACGTATGGATCCATACGACCTGCAGTAGTAGGGCCCATCGAACCACATGCCATGCCTTCTGGTGTCTTAGCTG
>JAZLKQ010000389.1:0-1266 GCA_045597745.1 Bacteroidaceae bacterium
AGCCAGGTATGCTGTCAGGGTTCATATTGTCGTTGACACTTAGTATAGATGACTTTGCCGTGACGCTCTTTACAAAGGGCTCGGGCGGTATAGAGACACTATCCACATTTATATATGCTGATGCTCGCAAGGGTGGACTTACGCCCGAACTGCGTCCACTGTTCAGCATCATATTTGTGGCGATACTTGTCCTGCTTGTGGTATACAACGTGAGGACAGCCAAGCAGTCAAAGAAGAACGATTAGTAACCTCCTCTCTATAACAACATGCAATACAGACATATAATACTGACAATACTGATGCTTGGGTGGGTGATGTGCGCCGAAGCACAGGATCGCACCCATGTGCTCAAGGTCTACAACTGGGCTGACTATCTCGACATGGAACTCATAGGGGAGTTTGAGTCATGGTATGAGGAGCAGACTGGCGAGAAGGTCAAGGTGGTCTACCAGACATTTGACATCAACGAGAATATGCTCACGGAGATAGAGGTGGGCAAGGAAGACTATGATGTGGTGTGCCCTTCGGAGTATATCATCGAACGTATGCTCAAGCGCAATCTGCTGCAGAAGATCAACCGTAAGTACCTTACGGACACCAATACTCCCGTGTGGCTTGACAATGTGAGTGACTGGGCAGAAGGCATGTTCCAGCAGATGGCGGCAGAGCCAGGACAGGTGGTCAAGGACTATACCGTGGGATATATGTGGGGTACGACGGGTTTTCTCTACAACCGCAAGTATGTGAAGGAAGAGGAGGTGCAGTCTTGGGGTGCATTGCTCAATCCTAAGTTCGAGCAGAAGATATATGTGAAGGATGCATTCAGAGACATGTATTCGGTACTGATATGCTATGCGAGATATGATGACATACAGTCGGGCAAGGTCAAGCGCAATGACCTTGCTGTCAACCTTACTGATGCCAATATCTTTGCCGTTGAAGACGTGCTCATTCAGGCAAAACCACAGATTGCCGGTTGGGAAGCGGACTTTGGAAAGGAACGTATGTGTCAGGGCAAGGTATGGCTCAACGCTACATGGAGCGGTGATGCCCAGTGGGCGATAGACGAAGAGGAAGAGGGCGTGGACCTGGCGTATACAGTGCCTAAGGAAGGTAGTAATGCATGGTTTGACGGCTGGGTGATACCTCGATATGCCAAGAATGTCAAGGCGGCAACATTCTGGATCAACTTCCTTTGCAAGGAGGAGAATGCTGTCCGCAATATGGAGGAGACGGGTTATGTGTCAGTAATCGCTACTCCATACG
>JAZLKQ010000390.1:0-2037 GCA_045597745.1 Bacteroidaceae bacterium
TAATTGAATTATTACACATTATTAATATATTATGAACTATAAACTATTGTTGTTATCATGTGCATTGACGGCACAAGTTGCCGTCGCACAGGATGTGAAGTATACTGTGCCTGTAAGTGAGGCGCAGGAGCCAATGTGCAAGGGAGAGTTTGAACCTACATGGGAGTCTCTACGTCAGTATCAGGTGCCGGAGTGGTTTCGCAATGTGAAGTTTGGTATATGGGCGCATTGGGGAGCCCAGTGTGTCGAAGGATCTGGCGACTGGATGGCTCGTGAATTGTATATAGAGGACAGTCATAAGGCCAAGTATCACAGAGAGCATTATGGCCATCCATCAGAGTTTGGTTACAAGGACATACTTCCTCTCTTCAAGGCTGAGCGATGGGATCCAGACGCACTCGTCAAGTTCTATAAGGAGTGCGGAGCCGAATACTTCTTTGCTCTGGGCAATCATCATGACAACTATGACCTTTGGGACAGCAAGTATCAGGAGTGGAACTCAATGAATATAGGACCAAAGCGTGACATACTTGCAGAGTGGTCAGCAGCTGCCAAGAAGTATGGTTTGCCTTTCGGTGTAAGTTTTCATGCAGACCATGCATGGACGTGGTTCGAGACTTCACGTCGTTTCGATATGAAAGGTGATAAGCGAGGCGTGCTTTATGACGGTTGGCTGACAAAGGAAGATGGATATAAGCCTAATCCTGATGGCTCGGCTAAGTGGTGGCGTGGTCTTGACCCGCAGAACCTTTATGCTCAGAATCATGACATGAGCCGCAACACTTGGGATGCCAGAGGTATTCACAGCCAGTGGGGGTGGGGCAACGGAGCATGTCCTCCGACTCAGGAGTATGTGACCAACTTCTACAACCGTACGCTCGATGCTATCAACCGCTACAACCCAGACCTCATATACTTTGATGTCACCGTATTGCCTTTCTATCCAATAAGTGATGCAGGAATGAAGATTGCCGCACATTTCTATAATCATACACAAAAGGCAAATCTCCTTGCTCAGCAGCCTAAGGGCACTAATGCCAAGACTTCGGGCATACTCTTCGGTAAGATACTCTCTGACGAACAGAAGGAAGCAATGGTATGGGACGTGGAGCGTGGTGCGCCAAACAAGATAATGGATCGCCCATGGCAGTGCTGTAACTGCATCGGTGACTGGCACTACAACACTGATATATATGAGAAGGGAAGATATAAGTCTGCTGCTACCATTGTCAAGTTGCTTGTCGATATTGTCAGCAAGAACGGCAATATGCTTCTGAGTGTGCCACTTCGTGGTGATGGTACATTTGACGAGAAGGAGGAAGCTATACTTCGTGAGTTTGCTGCATGGATGAAGGTCAACAAGGAGAGCATCATTGGTACGCGTCCTTGGAAGACATTTGGCGAAGGACCTATTGCAAACTCTACTATCAAGATCAACGACCAGGGATTCAATGACGGTGAATATACTAAGGCTGGAGCGTCTGAGATAAGATTTACTCAGACAGAGAAGTACATCTATGCCACAGCGCTTGCATGGCCGGATGATATGCGACTAAGCATCAAGAGTATTGCCTCTACATCATTCCGCTCTGTAGAACTGCTTGGCTATGGCAAGGTATCATACACTAAGACTGCCGATGAAGTCATCATCACTCTGCCTAAGAAGGTTAATAGCATTGCGCCAGTCCTTCGATTTAGAAAGTAGATATATAGTCAGTTTTTACATAAGTCGTGCAGATGGAACAACATTCCTGTCTGCACGATTCTTGTTTTATAGCGTCTCATGACCACTGTGTGTAAAATACAGTATAGTGATTCTATGTACTGTAATAAGTGTTGGTATTGTCCAATAAAAAGTCACAAAAGGTACGAATAATAAGTTTTTTTTGCTTTTTTGATAAAAAATATAGCAAATGTTTTGCAGGTTAAATAAAAACCTCTACCTTTGCACTCGCTTTCGGGAAGGAACGAAGGAAACAACAACCGAACAACACAACAACTCATAATAATGAGGGCGTTTAGCTCAGCTGGTTCAGA
>JAZLKQ010000391.1:0-4036 GCA_045597745.1 Bacteroidaceae bacterium
GGCAAACAGCCTCAAGGGTAAGGATGCTGAGGGCAATGACATATATAGCGAGATAGAAGATGGTGTCAAGACTATACATCGCTCTGACTACAACTTTGATGAGGTCGCTGATACTATCAGAGATACAATATTGAAGTTCTCCAAGATGGACACTAAGCAGGTCAATGCAGCTCGCAAGGCTGCTGAGAAGGTAGCGGAGAAGGCACTCTGGAAGCACTTCATCACTTACTATTATGAGGCGTACGACATAGCTCTCCGCAAGGCTAAGGAGCGTATACAGCCAAGCCTTTTCTAAGAGAGTGCTGTGCACGATGCGAGTGTATCATTAATAAATTAGAAATAAATATATAAATAATTATAATTTAATTACTTATCATTATGAGAATTCAGGCAAGTAAAGCTAACAATCCTAACTGGAGAGAGATTAGCGTAAGCACTTTCATCCCTGAGGCTCTTAAGCCACTCGATGAGATTGCACACAACATGTGGTGGTCTTGGAATAGCGAGGCAACACACCTTTACCAGGATCTTGATCCAGAACTTTGGAAGAAGTGTGGTCAGAACCCTGTACTTTTCCTCGGTCGTATGAACTATGAGAAGCTCGAGGAGCTCGCTAAGGACAAGAAGGTACTCGAGAGAGTAAAGAAGGTATACAGCGATTTCCGCGCTTACATGGACGTTAAGCCAGACTCAAGTCGCCCATCAGTAGCATACCTTTGTATGGAGTATGGTCTTAGCCACGTGCTTAAGATATATTCTGGTGGTCTTGGAATTCTTGCAGGTGACTACATCAAGGAGGCTTCAGACAGCAACGTAGACATGTGTGCAGTAGGTTTCTTGTATCGTTATGGATACTTCACTCAGACACTCTCTATGGACGGTCAGCAGATTGCTAACTATGAGGCTCAGAATTTCCCAACCCTCCCTATCGAGCGTGAGGTTGACGAGAATGGCACACCTGTAGTTATTGACGTACCTTACAAGAACTATACTGTACATGCATACGTATGGCGTGTAAATGTAGGTCGTGTTAAGCTCTATCTTCTTGACACAGACAATGAGATGAACAGCGAGTATGACCGCTCTATCACTCACTCACTCTATGGTGGTGACTGGGAAAACCGTATCAAGCAGGAGATACTCCTTGGTATCGGTGGTGTCCTCACTCTCAAGAAGCTTGGCATCAAGAAGGATATCTATCACTGCAACGAGGGCCACGCTGCTCTCTGCAACGTACAGCGCCTTGTAGACTTCGTGAAGGAAGGCTATTCATTCAACGAGGCTCTCGAGATAGTACGTACTTCATCACTCTATACTGTACACACTCCAGTACCTGCAGGTCATGACTACTTTGATGAGGGTCTCTTCGGCAAGTATATGGGCAACTATCCACAGCAGCTCGGTATCAGCTGGGACGAGTTTATCGGTATGGGTCGTGTCAACCCAGAGGATAAGAGCGAACGCTTCTGTATGTCAACATTCGCTTGCAACACATCTTCATGGGTCAACGGTGTGAGCTGGCTCCACGGCAAGGTATCTAAGGATATGTTTGCTGGTATCTGGAAGGGTTACTTCCCAGAGGAGCTCAACAATGTAGGTTATGTGACTAACGGTGTTCACTTCCCAACATGGAGCGCATCTGAGTGGAAGACACTCTATGGCAAGCACTTCGATCCTAAGTATTACAGCGATCAGAGCAACGCTAAGCTCTGGGAGTCAATCTACAATGTGCCAGATGCAGAGATATGGAAGACTCGCCAGGCTCTTAAGGCTAAGCTCATCGACTATATCAAGCGTGCATTCCGTGAGGACTGGTTGAAGAATCAGGGCGATCCATCACGTATAGTCTCTATCCTTGAGAAGATCTCTCCAAATGCGCTTACTATCGGTTTCGCTCGTCGCTTCGCCACTTACAAGCGTGCACATCTCCTCTTCTCTGACCTTGACCGTCTCGCTAAGATCGTCAACAACCCTAACTACCCAGTACAGTTCCTCTTTGCTGGTAAGGCTCACCCACACGATGGAGCAGGCCAGGGACTCATCAAGAAGATATATGAGATCAGCCGTCGTCCTGAGTTCCTCGGTAAGATTATCTTCCTTGAGAACTACGACATGAAGCTTGCTCGTCGTCTTGTAACTGGTGTTGATATCTGGATGAACACTCCAACTCGTCCACTCGAGGCATCTGGTACATCTGGCGAGAAGGCACTTATGAATGGTGTCGTAAACCTCTCAGTACTCGACGGATGGTGGCTCGAGGGCTACCGTGAAGGTGCAGGATGGGCTCTTACAGAGAAGCGTACATTCCAGGATCAGGGTCAGCAGGATCAGCTCGATGCCGCTACTATCTACTCTCTCCTTGAGAATGAGATACTTCCACTCTACTACGCTCGCAACTCTAAGGGTTACAGCGAGGGATGGATACGTACAGTTAAGAACTCAATCGCTCAGGTAGCTCCACACTATACTATGAAGCGTCAGCTTGACGACTACTACACTAAGTATTACGGTCCACTTGCACAGCGTGCTAAGATCCTCTATGCAGACAACTACAAGAAGGCTAAGGAGATCGCACTCTGGAAGGAGCAGGTAGCTGAACGTTGGGAGAATATAAATGTGGTATCATGCGAGAAGGAGCAGGATATGCTCAACGGTACTATCCAGAGCGGTAAGAAGTATACTGTACGCTACGTGATTGACGAGCAGGGTCTTGATGACGCTGTAGGTCTCGAGCTCGTTACACTCTATACTGATGACGAAGGACGTCAGCATGTATACAGCACTGAGCCTCTCGAGGTGGTAAAGCGTGAGGGCAATCTCTTCACATTCGAAGGTACACATTGTCTGCCAAACGCAGGTTCATTCAAGGTTGCATACCGTATGTACCCTAAGAATGCTGACCTCCCACATCGTCAGGACTTCTGCTACGTTAAGTGGTTCAACTAATATTGATCACTCAGTATTAATATAGCATATCAAGCGGGAAGGTGTCACATTAATTTGTGGCACCTTCTTTTTTTTGTATTATTCTAAAGTATCTTTCTGCTGTTTATATCATGCAATTAGTTATTCTAAATGTATAATATTATTGCTTAAAATGTAAATATTATGAAGTCTACCCTAAATATGATAGGCAATAGTGAATATATTATATAGAAATTGTTTATCTTTGCATGTCAATTACATAACAAGATTAATATAATAATAAAACAATATAACATGTCAAATTCAAATGTAAAGCCAGCCGATGGTAAACTCGGTATCATGGTTGTTGGTCTTGGTGCTGTTACATCTACATTTATGACAGGTGTGCTTATGGCTCGTAAGGGTCTTGCTAAGCCTGTAGGTAGTATGACCCAGTACGACAAGATTCGTGTAGGTAAGGGTGACAATAAGAAGTATCTCTCATATTCAGAGATCGTACCTATGGCACAGCTTAGTGACATAGTATTTGGTGCATGGGACGTATATCCTGCCAATGCATATCAGAGTGCTATGTATGCAGAGGTGCTCAAGGAGAAGGACATTACTCCTGTAAAGGACGAGCTACAGCAGATTGTACCTCTAAAGGCTGCATTCGACAAGAACTTTGCAAGCCGTCTCGATGGTGACAATGTGAAGGACTGCAAGACTCGCTGGGAGATGGTAGAGGCGCTTCGTGAGGATATACGCAAGTTTAAGGCTGATAACAACTGCTCACGTGTTGTTGTTGCATGGGCTGCATCTACAGAGATATTTGTTGCACCTAACCTTGAAGTACATGATACTCTTGAGCATCTTGAGGCTGCAATGAAGGCTAACGATACAGACAATATCTCTCCATCTATGTGTTATGCATACGCTTCACTTGCTGAAGGCTGTCCATTCGTGATGGGTGCTCCAAACACAACTATTGATATACCAGCAATGTGGGAGATGGCTGATAAGTATCAGGTACCAATCGCAGGTAAGGACTTCAAGACTGGACAGACTCTTGTAAAGAGCGGATTCGCTCCAATCATCGGTACTCGTTGCCTTGGACTCAATGGATGGTTCT
>JAZLKQ010000392.1:0-3141 GCA_045597745.1 Bacteroidaceae bacterium
GAAAGGGTCTGCCTCCTGTATGCCTCGCCAGTAGTCGTAGAAACCGTTAGGGACGGTAGGACCGATGGAGATGCAGTGGCGCAGCATGGGACAGAAGCGGCGAGCCTTCTGCACATGGTTGAGCACGACAGGGTCTCCGCATGCCACGATGCATGATATGCTTGCCATGTGACAGCGATACATGATGTCCTTCTCGGTGAGCATGTGGGTAGCAGGTATTGCTACTGCACCAATCTTGTGGAGGGCTATCATGGTGTACCACCATTCTATGCGACGCTTGAGGATGAGCATCACACGGTCGCCTTTCTCTATGCCTATGCCGAGGAGGAAGGCTGCGCAGCGGTCTGTGACGTTCTTGAGTGCACGGTAGGTGATGTGCTGTGATTCGCCTCTGTCATTGACCCACAGTATAGCCTCTTTCTCTGGCATCTCTTCTGCATAGCGGTCTATGACATCGTATCCGAAGTTGAAGTCGTTGGGTACGTTTACATGAAAATTCTCCAGGAAGTCTTCGTAGGAGTCGAAGTTGATTTTGTTGATGAAGTGTTCTATCATTGTGTGTTATTGTTTATGTCTTTTCGTATTGCAAAATTAATGTTATTCATTGTCTTATCTTTCGGGAATGATGGTAAAAATCACTGAAACGTATTTATGACACGACGAATCGTTGTCTTTGCCGGCCTTATTTGCGCACACGTTGCATAGGGTGTGCAATGATGTCATGAAATGTATATAGTCAATGAGTTGCGTGATGATTCAATAGGCTTTCCTCGCATGTTCCTTATAATATATATATGGGAGTCTAAGCCAGGGGGCAGAATGCAATGCCTTCTATATGACAAACTTGTTATTGTAGCATTGTTCTAAATTCCCCCTTAGTGGGTAGGGGACTTCTTTTTTGGAAAAAAAATACAGTGATGTTTTAGACCGCATGCAAATAGTAGTACCTTTGCACTTGTTAAAACGATGGCGCTGTTACAAAGCACTCGCAACGGCAATGACCGATGCAAGGTGAGCAAGGGAGAACGTGGACATTTGTTTTGACATGTGCGCACAATACATTTCATCATTCACTCATTAACAAACAATCTAAAAAAGGAGAAACACAACTATGGCAGTATTTGTAAAGACTTATCAGGACAATCGTAAGAACGGTACTAAACTCTTCTACGGACGTGCTTATCACCCACAGGTAATCAACCGCGACAAGCTCGCTGACCGCATCCAGCGTAACTGTTCGATGAAGAAGTCGGATGTACTCGCAGTGCTCACTGAACTCACCGAGGTGATGACTGACGAGATGCAGAACTCGAACACTGTGCTGCTTGACGACTTCGGATATTTCCGCATCAACGTGAAGAGCACCGGTGCCATGACCGAGGAGGATTTCAGCCTGCAGGAGAATGTCAAGGGCATGGTGGTACGATTCCAGCCTACTGCTAAGCGCAGCAACGGTAACGTCAGCCGCACCTTCGTACAGGGATGCAGCACTAAGCTCTGGAAGGAGTAGGTTAGCGATCGGCTATTCCCTCCCTCGGCCGGCAGGGGGGAGGGGATAGCCTCCAAGCACCCCCAAGCAACCAAACGACTAACCCCCAAAACATCCAACCAATGACAGATTCAAAATTGAGCGTAATCATAAACGCAATACTTACAGCAATATGCACTATAGTGGCAGCACTTACTACGACTTCATGTATCATGGCATAGTAGAATGAGTACTTAGACAGGACGATAATCAGTCTTTTTACGCTCTTAAAGGGAAGTTATCTGCCTAAAGTACAAATTAATATCGAAAAAATTTGGTCATGTCCGAAAAATGTTGTAACTTTGCACCGCTTTTTGCGTACTGTCGCTTTGGCGGAGGCGCAGAATAGGCAATATATACTTCAATTATTAACTAAAAAAACAAAAAGACAAAATGATTATCGTACCTGTTAAGGAAGGCGAGAACATCGAAAGAGCTCTCAAGAAGTTTAAGAGAAAGTTTGAAAAGACTGGTGTAGTGAAGGAACTCCGTTCACGTCAGCAGTTCAACAAGCCTTCTGTTCTTAAGCGCCTGAAGATGGAGCATGCCATCTACGTACAGCAGCTGCGCCAGAACGAGGAGTGCTAAGAAATGTACTCGTCAGGCAAGCTTTTCTCAAAAGATTGATTAAAGCTTGTTAAAAAATTTGGTAGTCTGAATTTATTTCCGTAAATTCGCAACATGATAGTTGAGGATTTTCTTAGATATATGCAGGCAGAGCGGGATGCATCGCCTCTTACGGTCAGTACGTATAGGGATGCTCTTGACGACTATCTGACTTTTCTTGGAAAAACCGATGATGCTGTCAACCTCGAATATGCTGATGCCGACATCATCCGCTCATGGGTGGAAGATATGATGGATAGAGGCAACAAGGCTTCCTATGTATGTAAGAAGTTGAGCGCCGTGAAGTCGTTGTATCGATATGCCCTGCGGAAGGGTGTCGTGGCTAAGGATCCTGGTCACTAAGTCAACGGGCCAAAGAAGGACAAGGTGTTACCTGCGTTTCTGAAAGAGAATGAGGCAAGCCGATTGTTCGACGAACTGGAATGGGATATGGATGATGTCAGGGATGTCAGGGCACGTACCTTATTGCTTATGCTGTATTCTACTGGTATGAGACGCGCGGAAATCATTAGCCTTAATGATGGTGACGTGAATTTCATAAACCGGGAGGTGAAAGTGACGGGCAAAAGGAGAAAACAGAGAATGGTGCCCATGGGACAGGAACTGATCGATGAACTGAAGCGTTATATGACGCTGAGGGATAAGGATGGTCGATGTGTTCCTGGTGAGTGTGCCCTATTTCGTAATGACAAGGGTGAGAGGATTACTGAGTCGCAGGTGTATAACACTGTGAGAAAGTATCTCGCTATGGTTACTACGCAAAAAAAGAAGTCGCCACACGTGTTGAGACATTCATTTGCTACCGCTATGCTGAACAATGATGCAAAGTTGGGTAGCGTCCAGAAATTACTGGGACATGAAAGCCTTAATACGACACAGATATATACCCATGTTACATTCGAGGAACTCAAGCGAAGCTATAACGGGGCACATCCAAGGTCGAAAGACTGAACGTACTCCTGATCAGTTTAACCACTTAATCATAA
>JAZLKQ010000393.1:0-5738 GCA_045597745.1 Bacteroidaceae bacterium
TTGCAAGCAGCCCAAATCTGTCCACATTGTTTTTGCGAGTGCAAAGTTATGATTAATTTTCCTATTGGCAAGGGAGCGAACGTGCTTTTTACATTTATTTAAGGAATAAACCTATGACGTACGACATGCTTTCGGTACACATCCACATACATCATGACACACCTATGCCAACTCTATGACGCGAGTCTCAACATTCTTCATCGGCACGATATCTGCTATCTCCTGACCCTGATATACAGCCTGTATACACCTGCAGAACAACCCGTGACTGACAGCAAGTACTACCCTGCCCTTATACGTGCTTGACACATAGTCGAGCAGCACACGTGCCCTCGCTTTCATGGCAGGTACAGACTCTGCATCGTCAGGTATCACTATCTTGTGGTTGGCATCTACTGTCATTCCGGTCACAGAACCCCAGTCACGCTCACGCAACAACTTGGTATACACCACGTCTACATTCCTACCCTCGCATACTATAGATGCCGTATCTACACATCGCTTGAGGTCACTACATAGCACCACGTCATACTTCATGCCGTCCAACGCCACTCGTGCCTCCTCTGCCTGCTGCACTCCGAGAGGCGACAGCTGACCGTCCGTATGGCCCTGCAGTACATGATTGATATTGTCGTACGTCTCGCCGTGGCGAAGTAAGATAAGTGTTGTCATAATGCAAGCCTGATGTTACTACTTGAATGCCATCACCGAATATGCCACTATCACATATCGTAGAAATTTGCCGGTAAACGTGGTGACAAAAGTCCAAAAGAAGTTTGCCTTGCACATACCGAGCACAAGAGATATGGCAATACCAAGCACGGGTATAAACGATATGAAACCTGCCCACGCACCAAACTTCCCCACGTATCGCTGTGCGGTCCTCATACGTTTCTCCTTGATGCGAAACCACTTGCTTATAGTCTCAGGCTTTGTAAGTGAGCCAACGAAGTAATTGACCACAGACGCAAGTACGTTGCCTACAGTACCACTCGCCACTGTAAGCACAGGATCCATACCACTGG
This sequence comes from Bacteroidaceae bacterium, assembly GCA_045597745.1. Lineage (GTDB taxonomy): Bacteria > Bacteroidota > Bacteroidia > Bacteroidales > Bacteroidaceae > Minthosoma. The sequence continues at coordinate 1,026 of JAZLKQ010000393.1, forward strand.
CGGCAAGCATTGTAGCCATCACAGCCTCACTGCTGATAGGCAGCACTGTGCCTGAGAGAAATGCTACCAGAGCCATGCCCAGATATCCATAATCTATAAAGAACTGATTGATTGCGTCCATGTCTTATATTGTGAAATCAACTAAATATGACTGCTGCCACCTCTACCGCAATAGCGAGCACCAGCAATACAAACACTGTAATATTGGCCACCTTACCGTCAGAGAGCGCCATATAGTGCCCTCCTATGATAGCCGTATCTACCATAAACACAGGTAGCAACGCCAATACATGAGCAGGAAGCACAAGCAACATAAGCATCTTGATCATGCCCATTAGCACCACTACATTATATATAGTACGCGTGCGCGTCTTATCCTTGTAGCTATATCTCAGATAGTGACTTGTACCTATACAGAATACTAACACCAGATAGGCATACGACACTATCTGCTGTATAGTCAGCGCCGTATAGTCAGGCAGACTCACATCCGTCATCTGTCGCCACATATCCATAAGCAGATCCGTACGGTCCACGCATACCAGCACGCCACCGAGCATCCAGTATGGGAGCAGCACTCCTATGATGGAGGCGAAGAATGTCTTGACTGACATCGACCTCAGCATACCTTGCGCCACCCAGTATACTGGCACCATGTACAGCATCTGTGGATACACCAGCGACGCCAGACTCACCACCATATATATCATCATGGCTATGCCACGGCTGAACGGGCGCTGATATACGGCAAACAGAAAGAAGTATGACAGTATCGTCATCACCATGGTGACATGCCCAGGATGCATAGAGTGCATAAACGGGCTCACGGCTATGAGTATGGCAAGGAGCGAACTTAACATGCGCGATGTGATACGCAACAGGAGGTTGCGGTTGTTAAGTTCTGCCATGAGATATACTGCCAATGCCGACAGTACAAACCCCACTCCTATATGTACAATACCGCCCACAGGCAGGTCGGGAATCAGTGTCCACAGCCCCTGCCCACTGTCTACGTGGGCAGTATCTGCTATGCCCGGCAACCAAAGGACAAGTGCCACCACCGCTACTGTGAGCAGGGTGAACTTGCCTGTTGCTAATGCCTGTTGAAACTGTCTAAACACTCTACAAGTCTCCTCCTATGTCGCTTCTAAAGTATTTCTTCTCAAACTGTATCTTCTGCGCCTCTTCAAACGACTTCTGCAATGCCTCAGCCTTGTCCTTACCGTATGAGCTTACAGCTATGACGCGTCCTCCGTTGGTCACGACCTGACCGTCCTTGAGAGCTGTACCAGCATGGAATACCACGCTGCCCTCTACCTGGTCAATGCCTGTGATAGGGAATCCCTTCTCGTAAGCCTCTGGATAACCACCGCTTACGAGCATCACGCAGACAGCGCTTCTCTCGTCAAACTCTATTGGCACCTCGTCAAGACGACCCTCAGCCACACCTTCGAGCAAGTCTACAAGATCGCTCTTGACACGTAGCATGACACTCTCAGTCTCAGGGTCACCCATACGTACATTGTACTCGATGACCATAGGATCGCCAGCCTTGGCACAGCTATAGTCAGCGTCGACGTTAATAAGTCCGAAGAAGATGAATCCCTTGTAGTCTATGCCTTCCTGCGCAAGCCCCTCCACTGTAGGACGTATGATGCGGTCCTCAACCTTCTGCATCCACTCCTTGTCTGCAAATGGCACTGGGCTCACGCTGCCCATACCACCGGTATTGAGGCCTGTGTCGCCCTCGCCTATACGCTTATAGTCCTTAGCCTCTGGCAATATCTTGTAGTTGGTGCCATCAGTCAGTACAAACACCGAGCACTCTATGCCTGAGAGAAACTCCTCGATGACTACTGTAGCACTGGCATTGCCAAACATACCGTCGAGCATAGCCTTCAGTTCCTTCTTAGCCTCCTCAAGAGTAGGGAGTATCAATACGCCCTTACCAGCGCAGAGACCGTCAGCCTTGAGCACGTATGGTACCTTGAGAGTCTCGAGAAACTTGAGTCCCTCCTCTACGTTTGTGCCGTTGAATGTGCGATAGGCGGCAGTTGGTATGCCATGACGCTGCATAAATCCCTTTGCAAAGTCCTTGCTGCCCTCAAGCACAGCACCCTGCTTCGAAGGTCCAATCACTGGGATGCCGGCAAGCTGCTCATCCTGCTTGAAGTAGTCGTATACGCCCTTCACAAGCGGATCCTCAGGTCCTACCACTACCATGTTCACGCCATTGTCAAGTACAAAAGCCTTGATAGCCTCAAAGTCGTCAGCCTTGATAGCCACATTCTCGCCTACATCAGCAGTGCCGGCATTGCCCGGAGCGATGTAAAGCTTCTCCAACTTAGGACTCTGACTAATCTTCCATGCTAAAGCGTGCTCACGGCCACCGCTTCCCAACAAAAGTATCTTCATAATGTATGTGTTATATTTATATGTGTTATTGTTACTCGCTACAAAGATACACCTTAATTATTACTTATGGCATACGTTTGGCGTATTTTGTGCGATAATGGGTATACAATTCATGGTCACGACGGAAGTTTTTGATTTTTTGTACATGAAGGCGTTTTTTCAACATACGTTCGACGAAGCTTCGTCATACGTATGATCAACGCTCGTCATACGTATGACGAAGCTTTATCATACGTATGTCGCAATCGCCCCCGCCATAACCTTCGCTTTCGCCCTGTCAGGCTTGCCATTGCCAGTATACGGCAGGGCGTCTACAGGCATCAGCAGCTTAGGCCTCCAATAGCGTGGCAACGCATCTATCGCCATGCTCCATCCATCATACTCTGCACCCACTCCATCTACGAGCATCACCACCATCTCGCCATACATGGAGTCTGGACGTGAGGTCACCATATAGTGGCTCGCCATGCTGACGGGCAAACGGTCGGCAAGCAGACGCTCCACCTCCTCTATCTGCACCTTGACACCGCCGGTATTGATGGTATTGTCAGTACGTCCAAGTATGCGAAACTCCCCCTTCTCGTTCATCTCCACCATATCGTTAGTATGCAGAGTACCTTCACATAGTCTCGGCGCATCTATCGTCAGCGTCGACTTGTCAGACACGCTCACACTGATGCCGTCCATCGGTGTATACCACAGCGTACTCTCGTCACCGCTCACACGGCGTAGCGCCACATGCGACAATGTCTCTGTCATACCGTACGAGCTCCATACCGCATTGCCGAGTGTCCTCAGCCGGCTCTCAAGCTGACGGTCTATCGCGCCACCGCCTATGATGACGTGGCGTATCTGCTCCAGACGTTTGCGTTCGTCCGGTACCTCGAGAGTCTGCATGACCTGCATAGGGACGAAGGCTGCAAATGTAGGTCTGCACGCCTCCCACGCCTCATCGCTGATACTCTCTCTGCTGAGCGGATGTGCAGACGGCGTCACGCTGACGAGCGTCATGCCCCTCTCTATGCTACGCACCACCATCATCTTGCCGGCGATATACTGCATGGGCATACATAGTAGTGCCACATCTGCCGACGTCAGATGCAGGAAGTCGCACGTCATCCTGGCACTTGCCAGCATACGTCGCTTGCTCACTGACATGTCCTTGGGGGTGCCTGTAGAGCCTGACGTATGCACGCTGACCGTTGGCTGAGGACCTGCCCATTCGGCAAGGAAGTCTCGCAGTGCTGTTGTGTCGCCATAGCTGATTGTTGTCATTTTATGCTTTGTCAAGAACGTAAATATACATGCAAAGGTAGAAAAGTTAACATTCTCAACAAAAAGTTAACGTGATATTTGCAATAATAGCGATTAAATGACTACTTTTGAACTTTACATTCACAATGATTGACGAGCAATCATCACACTCATTGTGTATTAACAAGAAAGGGAATATTTAATTTATCAGACAATAACTTAACACTATTCGTACAATATGGCACATGTTATAAAGACTATGCTGCTTGCAGGCATCATCTGCTCGCCAGCGACAAGCATCTACGCTGAAGATATAGAGGATCGTGAGGTCGTAAACAGCGAACCCGTCAAGGAGGTCAAGGTTGAGGTCGACAGCACCAGCGTGATGATACCTGACGACGAGGCAAGCGAAAGCGGATTTTTCACCAGCATCATCAACAGAGAATTGGACAAGGCCATGTCCAATACATCGATTGCCACCGCTCCACCAGACGGCGCACCAGTGCTCGGACGCAAGCTTACAGAGTATGTGACAGCACCTAAGTTTGGAGGTTATATCGTCGAGAAGTACGCCTATACCGACAAGGACGGAGCGAAGGGTGGCGACGGATTTAACCTCAGATACGTGCGCCTATATCTGGACGGCAACATACTCACCGACTTCAAGTACAGGGTGCAGCTACAGGTCAACGGTACGCCTGGCACTAATACCGGTGCACGCGTAGTCGACGCATATATGGAGTGGGCGAAGTATAAGGAGTTTGGCGTAAGGTTAGGTCAGTTTAAGCGTGCCTTCACCTTTGAGAATCCCTACAATCCGTGGGATGTAGGTGCAGGCGACTATGCATTGGCGGTCAACAAACTGGCAGGCCTCACTACTGACTACAACGGTGCGATACCAAGCGGCGGACGTGACCAGGGTATACAGCTGCAGGGAGACCTCTTCCCAAGCAAGACTGACGGCCATCGCTACCTGCACTATCAGCTCGCGGCATACAATGGCCAGGGTATCAATCAGGCGGACAAGAACGGCAAGAAGGACCT
>JAZLKQ010000394.1:0-1704 GCA_045597745.1 Bacteroidaceae bacterium
GCTCGCTTAAATTCTCCTAAAGTCTTTGGTATGCCGTCGAATGTGACAACAGATGACTGTGACTTGTTCCATGTCTTGTGGTCGATGTTTCCCTTGATTTTGTAATTTTGAGCAAAGGTACAGATACTCATCATGAGTAGTGTTGCAAGCAATAATGATTTCTTCATAAAGGTTGAGTTTTTAAGAATGTGATTTGCAAATGTAGTTAAAATATTGATACTACAATAGTATTAATGATAATAATTCACTGATTTGCATTATATTTGCTGACGGAGTTATTAATAGTCATCATATATTGAAATATGATAAATCTACTGTCAAGGCCATGGTGTTAGCGTCAAGAGACATCACGGACTTTCAGCGTAGAGTATATCTTGCTCTGCTCGAAGTGCCACGTGGCGAGACTGTCACATACGGCGAACTTGCTCGGCGTATCGGTTGCAGAAGTGCCCAGGCAGTAGGGCAAGCGTTGAAGCGCAATCCGTTTGCGCCGCATGTGCCATGCCACCGTGTGGTGGCAGCCAATGGCATAGGTGGATTTCATGGTCAGCGCAGTGGCGAGATGATAGAAAGGAAGAAGGAGATGCTGAGAGGGGAGAAGGAGTGAGAGAGGATGGCTGCTTGATGAATAAGTATATTTACTTGACGAATTGCCTAATAAGTAGAGGCATATTGACGATAATGGTACGGCGAATATGATATTTTATCGCCAAAACACATAAAAACTTGACACATGCGTGCCAACATTGCCTAATGTTTCGTACATTTGTGGCGCATGACGGCTTGACAGCCAGATTGCAGACATATACATTATAGATATAAAGAAGCGTTATGCTAATCTTGTAGCAGAGGAAACCTGAGAAATTTTCATCATTGCACACACAAGACAAGAGCATAGTGGTTCTCATGCTTTATGCGTGGGACTGCTATACTATTTCATCTTGTGTGTGGGCATTTTCTCAGGGCCTCCTCTCGGATGGAATGGTATCTGGCAGTACCACGTTCTTTTTTGTGGTATATTGTAGTAATTCAAAATGGATATATACCATTTCATACAACAAATAGGGTAGTTCATACAATCTCCCTTTTTATGTTTGCTCAACAAGTACTATAACACTAACTTTGTGTGCAGAAATCAAAATTATTAACACTATTACGGCAATGGAAAACCAAGACATTAAGCATGTAATTTACTTTAACACACGCGATGAGTTGACTCGCGTGGAATTGGCAAAGGTTGTATATTTCGAATCAGATGGCAACTATGTATCTATCGTTTATTCCAATGGATATAGCATGACCTTGCTTGTGAGTATGATCAATATTGAACAGGTGCTGCAGCATGTCACAGACCTGCCATTTGTAAGGGTGGGGCGCAAACACCTTATTAATATGAGGCATCTCTCGCAGATCAATCTGCTCAAGGCGCAGATTACGCTATTGGATAGTCAGACGGGACAAACGTTTACCATCACAATGTCAAAAGAGGCTGTCAAGCAACTCAAGCTTGCTATCAAGGAGGCGCACCCCGAGCAGATAGACAACTTCAAGACGCTCAATGGCAAGATGGAGGCATTCTTTGAGTCGGAAGACACACTGTTGGGCGAGGTATGTAAGAATTGAATCACAGTTCTTAATCATTAATTTTATCAAAGCACACAAAGAAAACAGTAGCGAATCAATTACTAATTAATATCTATAATG
>JAZLKQ010000395.1:0-6522 GCA_045597745.1 Bacteroidaceae bacterium
TACGATCCGACTTTACTGGCTGTCGTCCTTGGAGCAGGAGGATAATGTTAGTATGACGAGGAGAAATAGTAGTCCGGTCTGTCTCATGCAATATTGTGATGTTGTGAGGTAGATATTTATGTTATGCCTTATGCTTGTGTATGGCCTTTACTATTAGCTTGTCTAACGAAGTCCTTTCTTCTTTGCTCAAGCCAAGCAGATAGAAGCTGCTGCCTGATATTACTATGGATATGAGAATGAATAGTATCATGCTTATGATAGAATCTCCCATAAAGGTGTGGATATAGTATGCTATTGCAAATGCCATGAGAACGGATACAAATCCACGCCCGATCATTACCTTCAGATATTCTATAATAGGGAATCTTATAAGCCTATCCAACAGGAACAGTCTGGCTACAAACATTATGGCTTGTATAATCAAGGATACTTGATATACAGTAACTGGCGGGAAACCGAGTGTGAGAAGTATATATGAAACCGGTATGTTGAGGAATGTCATAATCGCAACAACTATCTGAAACACGGCAACCTTGCCTGTTGCCTGTATTGATGTTGCGATAGGATATGATATAGTGTCAAATACAGATATAATGATCATGTATCTGACAAATTCGATGGTATGGTCAGGATAGTTGCCGAGCCACAATTTGATGATGTTATCTGCATCTATGAATACAGGCAACGAGATTATAGCCATAAGGTAGAGTGTAATCTTTGAGCTCCAGAAGACGAGCTTGAACATTTCGTTTGTGTCTCCTCGTGCATAGTTCTTTATGACTTGTGGACGTACAGCTGTATAAAAGTTTGTGCCCAGTTGTACAATGGCATGGTTTACCTGATATGAGATGCCGCGCGCTGCATTGACCACAGGATTAAAGAACATGTTAAGCAGTATGTTTAGACCTTGTCCCTTTATCATTGTAGAAACGACTCCGAGAAGATTCCATCCGGAGTATGACAAGATCTCTATATATGTCGCCTTGTCCTTATATAATCTGTATTTGCATTCAGAATATCGCTTTATACAATATGCTCTGCTTATCAATCGTATAACAATCTCACTGAAGAGCATCAACAGGCCATAGAGTATCAGTCGATCGCAAGATACATACATTAGCAGGAACGCAATCAGGAGTTTTATCGCAGACTCTGTAATACCCAGGTATGCGTATACTCCCATCTTCTCATGTGCGACTATTGCCGCACTATAAGGTATAGCAGTAAGGCTATTGACTAAGGTGAGGATGCTGAACTGGTATATGTAGTTGGCGGCAACGATTCTCTCCTCTGGTATGATGAGCTGTGTGTTAAGAAACCACAAGCCAAGAGTCTCGCCGATTATTACCGCAACGACGCTTAATATAAAGTAGATGGATAGGCTAACGCTAAAATATTTGTTAGCCAGTGTGATGTCTTCTTTTCCGAGTGCTATATTAAGGAACCGGGTTGAGGCTCCTGTCATAGCTCCCTTGATGATTCCTACCATCGCCACGACACCTGCCACAACATTGTATATACCATAGTCCTCTACTCCTAACGCCTTGAGTATGACTCGGCTTGTGTATAAAGCCACTGCCATAGTCAATATCATTCGGAAGTATAAGACTATGGCATTCTTCGCAATTCTCTTGTTATTGCCTTTTGATGACATTTCTTATTGTCTAAGGAAAGTTTATGTTAGTTTGACAACCAACTCTCATCAAGGCCACCCTCTATATAGAGCTTGTCTGTATTCTCCTTTCTGAAAGTTACATGAAGACTGCTTTGAGCTTTCTCGTTGAGTATACGGTATAGTCCGTCGGTCTTAAACTCAGCAGGACGTCCCGAAAACAGGTTTCCTTTTGTTGTAATGTGTGATAAGTCTTTACTGACAATACTTCCACTTGAGATCATTGAAAAAGGAGGTATCGTGACATTCTTTGTTACAGTACAGCGGTTGGTGAGCCATACATTATCACCAAATATCACAGGCTGAGAGAAGGCACTGATGGTTTTCTTCTTATCGTTATATACATAATGGAAGTTCGAGTCATATATTTGGCATTCCCATCCTATACGGCAATGATTGCCTATTACGACTTTCTTTTTGGCGTAAATTCTTGAACATGAATTCATGAAGAAGTCATTACCAATCTGCATTGTAGCGTTGTTGTATATACATAATGCGCATCCTGTCTTGATTCTTATGTCATCTCCAAGTATTAGATGCGAATTCTTCTCGAATCTTAACAGTGTATACAAGCCTCCGTGTGGCATAATTGGCCATTGCTTTGTACCGATGTTTATCATTCCTTGTCTTGGTTTAACACCATCGCCCAATCGAATGCAACCTCTTTTTAGTCCCATCAGTTCCACTTTGTAGAAGATATACACTGGGAGCTTTAGAGCTATTGACAGGGGGAATACCCTGAGGTTAACATATATGGTCTTTAACCAATTGACAGTCAGCAGGAATTTTAGTCTCCTGTAAATTCTTCTTAGTTCTTTCATCTTTCTTATTTATAGCTATATCCACCATTAACCTCTATGAGGCTGCCATTGATGAAAGGGTTGTCAATGCAGAAACGGAATGCATCGACTATCTCGTCAATGGTGGCGAATCGGTGGATGGCTGTCTTCTTGTAGATGTTCTGCTTGATCTCCTCTGGTTTCTCATTCTGCCATGGTGTCTCTACAAATCCCGGCACTACAGCGTTGACGGTCGTACCTGTGCCTTCAAACTCCTTGACGAGGTTCTTGCAGAGAGCATGGACAGCAGACTTGGTTACGCCGTATGCGAGAATCATACCATGTGGGTTGATGCCCATCTGTGAGCCTGTGAAGAGTATGCGGCTGCCTGGTGGTATGATAGGGAAGAACTCGCGACACATGATGTAGTGTGAGTTGACGGCTACTTCCATCATCATATCCCAATCTTTATCTGTATAGTTTGTAAATGACTTACGGATGCTCATGCCTGCATTGCAGTGTAGGCAGTCCAGATGGTCGGTTTTGCTCTTGACGTAGTTGATAAAGCTGTATAGCTCCTCACGGTTTGTCTGGTCTGTCTTGATGGCTTCAAAGTTTTCTATCTGCTCAGTGAAGTCTGGTCCTACGTATGTGGCATATACATAATATCCTTTGCTTATGAGCATCTTTGCGACACCAAGTCCCATGCCTGATGTTCCGCCTGTTACTACTGCGACTTTCATGTTGATGTTTGTATAGTTATATTGGGGTAATGTTTATTATATCTCGCTGAAATTTACTCGATTGCTGAATGCCTCCATGATCTCTGCCATTGCAATACTTTCTCTTCTGCGTAGGCGTGAAGTGGAGTGACGATGATTGATGATACATGAGATAAACTCCTGTATCTCGTATCGTAGGCCAAATCCGTCCCATTTGTAGAAGAACTTCTGGTTTTTGTTCTGGTCTTCGTAACGTAGCTCGAAGAAGTCTGTCTTCCACCAAGGGGCAGGTACGTATGCATATCCCTTTGTGCCGGAAATGATGAGGTTGCCTTCAGTCTTTACGCCCAGGCCTACCTTGAATGAGCATACGGCATGGTCATATTTCAATACTCCCTTTGTGTACATGTCTATGCCATTGGCTATACGGCTATAAAGGTTGAGATTCTGGTATTTGCAACCCATCAACTTGATGATAGGAAGTAGAGGATAACTGCCGAGTTCGTAGAATGAACCGCCAGCTTGCTTAGGGTCAAGTTCGCGGAGAGACGGGTCGTCCACCCAAAGTTTAGACAGGGACGCTTCTACATCTACGACCTCACCGATTACTCCAGACTTTATCATGACCATAAGATGATTGAATGCAGGGCAGTGTGCAGTCTTGTTTGCCTCCATGAGTATGACACCTCTTTGCTCTGCAAGTTCAAAGAGTTCTTTCGCCTGGTCAGCAGAGAGTACCATTGGCGTCTCTGCCAGTACATGTTTGCCGGCAAGTATAGCCTCCTTGATGTATTGGTAGTGGGTAAGATGTGGCGTAGCAATGTATACGGCATCGACATCAGCATAGAATGCGCTGATGTCATCATAGCATCTGATGTCGCTGTTAGTGGCTGACAGGTCTGCCATTGCCTGCGGATCTATGTCGTATGCCGCTACTGTCTTTAGTCCGTTGACTACAGATGCCTCTGAGGGGAAACGCTTGGCTACTCGTCCACAACCTATGATACCTACTCTCACGTCGATGGTCGACTCTGCTCGAAGCATGGTAGATGATATGCCCTCTGTGCGTGGCAGATAGACTACTTTGGTAAATTCGTTGAGGTAATCAAACTTTCCTTCCCAGTCACTTCCAATAGCAAATATGTCGACGTCATACTTCTGTATGTCGTCTATCTTTTGACCAACGTAGTCCTCGATAACTATCTCGTCGGCATATCCTGTAGCCTTGACCGCTTCTACACGTTCGAGTACATTGTTGCGAACATTTAGTTTTCCTCTTCCACGGTCAAAAGAGTCAGACGTTACTCCTACTATCAGGTAGTCTCCGAGTTCTTTTGCCCTTCTTAATAAGTTGATGTGACCTTGATGTAAAAGGTCGTATGTGCCGTACGTGATAACTTTTTTCATTGTATGATAGTTTTCTTGTTCTGTAGTGAGCGAGATATTGTTATTACTTACTATAACTCTCTATCTTGCAACGATGTGCCTTCGTCGTCTTGTCATAACTGATTCCGACAAGAAGCACTTCGTCGGACATGTCTTTGAGGGCTTCAGGATAGTTGCGTTCTTTGATTTGCTGTATAGCTGCGATAGCAGATTCATCCCATTTTAGCTCGACAACAATCACGGGCTTGTTGGTATTGCGCCGTGGTATGAATACTAGGTCAGCATATCCTTTGCCACTTGCCAACTCCTGTATCTCTACATAATGGTCTATTGCTCCAAGTAGTGCTGTACGTACTACATGGCGTAGTGCCTGCTCGTTGTTGTAGAAGTTGGGAGCTACTTTGTGGTTGTGGATGTACTCGATACCTTCTGCTACAGCGTCTTCGTCTTTGTTCCATAAAGATGTCAGCAGTTGGTCAGATCTACGTACCAGTTCTGATAGTTCCTTGTGGCTCTTGCTACCTCGAAGTGCCTCTACAAACTCCTCTCGTATCTCCTGATTGGGCAGAACTACTTGCTTGCTGTCAGGATTGTAACTAAGATATCCAAAGTGTATAAGCAATGTGAAGAGCTCTTCGTTGTCGCTCACATTTAGCATGTCATTGCCGAATCGCAGTACGTTTATCCTTACCGCATCACCTGTTATCAGTTTCTCAAGAGTCTCTTTGACTCCGTTAAAGTCGTTGTCTATGTAGCGCTGCAGAGAGTCAAATGCTTCTGACATTGCCCAGAAGTTGTTGCAGCGGTGTCCTCTTATTGCCGCCATCACTGAGTTGGGATTGTAGATGGCAGTCTTCTCGATGACAGGGATATTCTGTCTCCAGTCAAAGGTGTCCATCTCATATCCATCGTACCAGCGCTTGAGTTCTGAATGGTTCATGCCGTACTTGTCTGCAAGCATTTTTACTTCCTTGTCATTAAATCCAAGGAATCCCCCCATAGCGTCAGGGTTGGTCATGGAATATTCGCGGAAGTCATTAAGTGCAGATTGCGTACCATACTTCTTGATAGGCAAGATGCCCGTCATGTATACTCCGGCAAATACTTCTGCTGTATTGCCACCCTTGAACATTCGTCGCAGGAGGTTGATGTATTTGCTCATGAGCTCAGGAGTGCTGGAGAGTTCGCGGCACATGGCATCCCATTCGTCGATGATCATGACGAACTTCTCGCCTGTGCAGGTTGCCACTTCAAGGAGTACATCCATGAGGTCGCCGTCGGATATAGCTATGTCAGGGTATGCTCTCTTTACATCTGCAATGACCTTGCGTTGTAGGGTGAGGACTATATCGTCCTTGTCATCATGCAGTGTGGTGAAGTCAGTGATGTCAAGGTAGATGACTGGGTATCTGTTGAGAAATCCTTTGTACGAAGGGTCTTTTGCAATGGTGAATTTGTCAAATATTGTAGACGAATCGCATGACTTGTCATAATAGGCACACAACATACTTGCCGCAATGGACTTGCCAAAACGGCGAGGACGTGTTACACAAGTAAGGCGGTTGACAGTATTGAGCGTGGAATTGATATATGCTATCATCCCTGTCTTGTCAACGTATTCGCCATTTGTGTATTCGGCAAATCTTATATTACCTTTATTTATATATATACCCATTTTGTATCTTGCCTACCTAATATATATCCATACATCTTCTTCCCTCCGATTGGTAACAATCAGTGGTACAGTGGGTTGAGATAAGTATGCGACAAACTTGTCATATTTATGTCGCTTGGTGAGGGTGGGGCGTAAGGTCACTTGAGAAGTGGCTGTAGCTTGTATTCCCACTGCTCAACGTATTGTCTTGCTGAGGCGGGTAGGGTGGCGATGTCCATCTGGAGTATGTCTCTGAGGACATTGGTATCTGCCTTGCCCAGCAGGATATTGGCTGTGTGACATGCGACG
>JAZLKQ010000396.1:0-1238 GCA_045597745.1 Bacteroidaceae bacterium
TGAAGTAAAACGAATAAAGGGTTTCTACAGCATCTTGCCGCAGAAACCCTTTCGTATACGTGTATATGGCTGTATGACAGACCTTTGATATTAGTCCAGCAATACTAATCTTCCTCCGTGATACCTATAGCCTTAGCCCACGACGTGCTATAGTATGCGGTAGCAAAATCCTCTCCGATTGTCTCATACTTCTGTAGAGGTACATACATAGATACGCCACTATACTGTGACTTGTCCACTGCCATGTTGCCTTTCTTAAATCCCGAAAACCATGTATCGGTAGTATATTTGCACTCCACAGTCTCGTCAAGCGACTTGAGCCATGTGGCGTACTGAGCACTACCGAGCACTCGTTGCATCACGCCCTTCATGTCATATATGTCTGGCAATGACGGACTTGAAAACCATTCGTTATAGAGGAAATAGTTGAGACAGCCGTTATAGTCTGTATCTCGTAAGCGATGCTTGTCAACTAACCTCGCTGTCACAAGGGCGAAATCTTCTAGTTTGTTCGTGTTGATAGACGAGAGAAGAATGCCCGACGTTCCGCTCGACACATAGTGATTGTAGTATGCGCTCAATATAGCATCGGCGTTGAATGGCTTGGAGAACATGCCCTTCATCACATACTGATAAGGTGCTCCTGGCAAAGGGATCTCAGCAGGACTGCCCAATATATGTGAGGTCGTATAGCGCAATTCGTACGCCACCTCTATGCTCTGCATAAAGCACGCGTCAAAGAAGATATAGTCAAATCGGGGGTAACGTTCAAGTGTCTTTACCATGTCATCAATATACATGCGAGACTTATATTCAGTGTCGTATGCAAAAGACTTGCGCATATTGCTCTGGCTAACCTTCCTGCTGCCTGGTACCCAGGCATGACCATGCGACCACATCACAAGTCCGTACGACTCCGCCGGATAGTGCTGTTGAGCATAGTCTATGACACCCTGGAGAGTGGCTGGTGATGCCGAGTCAAGTTTAGACGGGTACTTGTATACAGGCTTCAACTTACTGTAAGTCATCAATGTAGACTTCATCTCGTTGTCATTGCCCTTAATAGCATATATGCGTGGAGTAGAGTAGTCGTCTACAAATATCACAAGGTTGTCCTCGGCATTCATCGTCCCGAGCCCTTGCAGCATCTCATTGATATCTCCCGCCACATAGTCAGCCATGTTACTATGGCCAGCCATGTATACTATGACGGTACGACCACCCTTCACAGGCATAGG
>JAZLKQ010000397.1:0-4407 GCA_045597745.1 Bacteroidaceae bacterium
CTTTCCTCTCTGCATACGAGTCTTGAGAGCAAGTACCTTTGGTATCCACTGGTCATTGATCTTGCCCTTGATATACTCTGCAAACTCAGGGTACTCGAGGTACTTGGAATAAGAGTCGATAGGTTTGACTGCTGGATAGCGCTTCTTGTCGGCACGTTCCTGCTCAAGTCCATAGAAGCATCGAGCTACCTTCTTGGTATTCTCTGTAACTGGTTCCTTGGGGTTACCACCGGCAGGTGATACCGTTCCAATGAATGTGATAGAACCGACCTCGCCATTGTTGAGGTATACATATCCCGCACGTCCGTAGAAGTTGGAGATGAGTGCACCAAGGTCCATTGGGAACGCATCTGGTCCAGGCAACTCCTCCATACGGTTGGACATCTCACGGAGTGCCTGCGCCCATCGTGATGTAGAGTCTGCCATGAGGAGTACTCTCAAGCCCATCGAACGATAGAACTCTGCCATTGTCATGGCTGTATATACGGATGCCTCACGGGCAGCAACTGGCATGTTGGAAGTATTGGCAATGATGATGGTACGCTCCATCAACTTGCGGCCTGTGTGTGGGTCATCAAGTTCTGGGAACTCGGTGAAGATTTCCACTACCTCATTGGCACGCTCACCACAGGCTGCAATGATTACGATGTCAGCTTCTGCCTGCTTTGATATGGCGTGCTGGAGCACTGTCTTACCAGTACCGAACGGGCCTGGGATAAATCCTGTACCGCCCTCAACGATAGGGTTGAATGTATCGATGGTACGTACACCTGTCTCAAGGAGCTTGAATGGTCGTGGCTTCTGCTTGTAGTTGGTCATGGCAAACTTCACTGGCCAGTGCTGTACCATGTCGACCTTTATCTCATTGCCCTTCTCGTCCTCGAGTACGGCAATCACGTCACGTACCTTATACTGACCTGCAGCGACGATAGACTTCACCTTGGCCTTGCCTTCCATCTGGAATGGTGCCATGATCTTGAGCTTCTGTGAGTTCTCTATCACTTCACCGAGCCAAGCACTGCCTTCTACCTCGTCACCTACCTTTGCGATTGGCGTGAAGTCCCAAAGGCGGTCATTGTCGAGCGGATCGGTATACTGACCGCGCTTGAGGAATACTCCCTCCATCTTGTCAAGGTCATTCTGCAGACCGTCATAGTTCTTTGACAGCATACCAGGACCGAGCTGCACCTCAAGCATGTGTCCGGTAAATTCGGCAGTAGCACCGACCTTCAGTCCACGGGTACTCTCGAATACCTGAACATATACGTCAGAACCAACTACCTTGATAACCTCAGACATCAGACGGTCGCCGCCTGTCTCAATATAACAGATCTCTCCTTGAGACACAGGACCATCAACGCTGAGTGTCACCATGTTGGCAATTACGCCACTAACAGTTCCTTTTGTCATAATTGTATCAATTCATAATTCTTAATGCTCGAATGCTGTTTCACATTGTGATACGCACTAAGAATGTATATTATTTATTATTTTTCGCCTTAAATATATTATGCATTATACACTATGTGCATCATACATTACAGAAACTCGGCTGGTACTCTCGCCTCGCCACGAAGTCCCTCGATAATTGCCGTAAATGTCTCCTTGCCCTGCTCTACATCGAGCTTCTCCCAACGTTCAAGCATTGACACCTTGACAAGGTATGCATACACAGCCTCTACGGAGAATGAATCGAAGAATGTAGCTTCGTCGAGCCACAGCCACTTGAAGGCATCTATCTTCTTCTCCTTCATCACAGGGTCATCACACTCGACGATACTCATGAGCTCAGCAATGTAGTCATACTCTTTTGAGAGGTTGAAGTCTTTTGAGTTGTTCGTAAGAATCATCTCGCTGACATTATTCTCACCAAGTACATAATCTGCCACATCCCATCCATTGTCCTTAGCAATCAGGGCGGTAAGGATATTGGCAATATTATGATTGAGCTCTGCCCACTCGGCAACCATCTTATTGCTGCACTTCTGCGCATACTCATAGTACTTGAGCTTGATCTTGTCCTCAGCAAAATAGCCTGCATTGCCATGCTCTGCGTCATATTCACGTACAAAGTCTGACATGAATGCAGGGTAACGGACATCATTGGCTTCAGTAGCCATCGCTGACTCTATGAGTTCGGACAGTTCCTGACGTGTGTAGTTGCCAACAAGCTTGAGTTCGGCCTCTGCATCCTTGAGCAATGCTACGAGGTTGGCACAGTCATTTTCCAAGAAGAAATAGCTCACGACCTTTTTGTCACTCTTCGTAAGCTGCTCATCGAGCTCTTCCTTCATTGCAGACAACGATACCACACTCTTACCACTCTCAAGAGTGATGTCCGGCAGACCTGTCATCAAACAATAATAACTTCCCATATTTACACCTTATATAATATATGGAGAGTTCTCCTAAAACAACATGTCTACTAACTGTGGACGCAAGAATGCCTTGAAGTAATTGACAAACTCCTCTTCACCAAAGTTAACCTTGTACGAACCATCAGCTGGCTGAATAGTAAAGAGAGCCTTCTGACCATTTACCTGCTCTATCTTCACTCCCTTATCAAGCAACGCCTTTGCCTTTGCAGCAAAGACAGCCTTGAGCGAAGCTGCATCAGCAGTTGAGATTACGATATCTTCAGATGCGCCCCAACTCTCAGCAAGCTTAAGTATAAAGTTGTTTACAAAGTCCTTGTCAGCAACTGCTGCGCTGACTGTATCCTTAACGACCTTGTCTGACACTACATTAGCAACCTCAGACTTGAGAGCATTGAGTGCCTGCTGAGCATACATCTGTATCTCTGCCTTAGTATTCTTGTCCAGGTTCTCAGAGTCCTTCTTGGCAGCAGCAACGATAGCTTCAGCCTCTTCTTTTGCCTTAGCCAATATAGCAGCAGCCTGCTCATTTGCAGAAGCAATAATCTTCTCAGCCTCTGCATTACCCTTATTAACTCCTTCCTTCAGAAGTTTGTCTGTTAACTGTTGAATCTTGTTTTCCATCTCTTTCAAATTTATTTTGCTACAAAATAAGTTGTTTTTTTCCTAAAAACAATAAAATATCAAGGATATTTGCGTCCCACAACTAAAATAACTTGAAATATTAACAATTTAGTAACAAAATGATAGGATTAATAGAAAATTAACTCTACCATACATCAATTCATATTCCCACGACACGTCAGCATCCACACATCACAGCTTCGCTTGCTATTAGCCAGATGACAATACAATCTATGCACAAGGTCACAAATGCTGTAAGTACAGATATGCATATAGTGTGCAAGTGCACAACACAGTTATAAGCCACACTTTAGGACTTGCGAAGGTTATATCTCTGCTTATAGAAGAACTACTTTTTAATCTTCTTAAAAACTAATTCCGGTATCAGTTTCATTCAACTTTCGCATGTTATTATTTGTGTCCCGAATTTGTGGACCTTTAGCTAGGCGATGTCAATCAAAGAATACAAGTTGCTTATATTTGCTTCCTTAATAATCCAACATCAAATGCCTAACTGATAGTGCAAAGCGCCCTTTTAAGAAAAACAAGAGCCCACCGGCCCCCAAAGGGGGAAGGTGAGCATCTTTCTAAGACCAATATGGTTTTTGTTTGTATTTTGTGTTTTTCTTGTTTTTGTAAGCACGCTTGCGTGAAACACAACTCATAATGCATAATTAATAGCGAATAGAATATTTTGACCACGAACCTTTAGCTCGTCAAAGCCATCTACAAGCTTGCGGAACTTGTCTTATGTTATATATGGATGGTTAGACTTCATTATTCTATTAGTCCGAGTTTCTTTAATCCATTAGATAGCTCTGTGCCGTCAGGATAGTCCTTTAAGAAGTCAGGATTGATTTCCAACACCTTTTTCCACATGACTAGAGCCTCACCGTTCTTACCTTGCATGAGGAGTATTTCACCTTTTGAGTCATAGAGTTCTGCATCTTCCGGCATCAAGACAATGGCTTTATCTATCGTCTCCATTGCTTTTGTGAAGTCATTTACTTCAGCATATTTGTATGCTTTCGAGTTATTGCATTGAGCTAGATAATATTTAGAGTATTCATCAGTCTCATCCATGGCATACGTCTCCATAGACAGTTTCATGGCTTCATCTACCATACCATTCTGCAACATACGCCATACCTTCCTGTTCTGCAGTGATATAAAATCTGACGTTTGTGCAGCATATAATGGTTTGTAAGAACTCCATGCCTTTTCCAAATATTTGTCATATTCTTCAATATTACCCATAGCCTCATACAATAGCATAATGTTCCAATAAATACCTGCCAAACTTGCACTATACACATCAGGATTCTGAGTAAACAGATGTTCATAATTCTCCAATGACAACTTATAGTACTTCTCGCTATTGGCATAGTCATGAAGCTTACTATACAAA
>JAZLKQ010000398.1:0-9709 GCA_045597745.1 Bacteroidaceae bacterium
GAGCACGGAGAGATTGGCGGGAGTGAGTCCGATGGTCTCGGCGAGTTCGTTGGAAGAAATCTTCCTTCGTGCCATCATGACGTCTAAGTTTACGATTATTGGCATGTCGTATGGGGGTGATTAGATGGTTAGTTCTTGTTCTTCCTTCATTTCTCTCGCAATCTTGAATATCTCCCTGATGACGAATGTACCTATTGCAAAGTATAGCAGGTATATCTTGTTGTCGCTTGGGAACAGCGTCGTGTAGTCCCTGAAGTCGTATGTGCCGGTCATGGATATATACATCAGGGTGGTGGACATCATCTCGAGTATGAAGTCGATAAACATCGTTATGCCCAGTATCTTCAAGTGCTGTTCGACAGTACCGTCAAATATATGTCCCTTGTTGATGTTGATGATCATCTTGATAAAGAATACGATAAGTACGACAATACATCCTATCATGGCGTAACTTAATGCGCTTGTTATACCGCCATTCAATGCCAATGGGCTGTCTACCTCTCCGTCGCATATCACTGCCATACATGGTATGATGGTGACGTATCGCTGTGACCTGCTGTCGTAGATGCTGTCGTTTGGAGTCAAGAAGTTCTTTGGGAACATCTCAAGTGCATACTTAGGTCTAATATTCTCTATCTGTATCTGAGGTTTGCCAGACCGAGCGTCCTGCATACCTGCCTCAAACCCCTGTGTGACTGTATTGATACAGAGCATGATGCCCTGAAACGAGGTGACGACTGTACCTATCGCTATGGCGATGATCAGTGCGGTGCAGTAGATGTTGAGTCGTTTCTTCATTGTGATGATATTTTATGGTTTATACTATGTAAATGCAACATACGTTCGATGTGGCTTCGTCATACGTTCGATGCGGCTTCGACATACGTTCGATAACGCTTCGTCATACGTTTGACTTAAAATACCCCTTGCGGTTGTCAGTATTGTGGCCTAAGCCCTGTGTGACTGTAGCGAGAGGTGGTTTTTGCTCGATTCGATAATTATTTATCGTTTATCGATATGCAAATGTAGAGCTATTTTTAGTTCGCGCCAAATAAATTCAATAAATATTTATCGAAAAACGATAATTATTTGTGGTTTATTGATAAATATCATTAGAGTGGAGTCCCTCACCCCATCCCTCTCCCCCTTTATGGCGAGGGTGACTATAGGGATTTACGATATGATAAGATATATGTTGTAGATTTCAAGTATCGTTAGTCTGCTAACTGATTATAATTAGCAATACTTGAAAGCAATGATATTACCTATAGTTTTTATTCTCCCGACCTGTCATCTACACCTTATATATATTATATAGGGCATAGTTGGGACGAAATGCTCTACCTGAGTTTTGAGGATGAGCGACTGGTAGGCTTTACATACGAGGATTTCAATGCTATACTGGAATGCCACATAGAGATGACTGGCAAGGACGACCCGATACTGTTCCTGATGAGGAAAAGACCATTGAAGACGAATATGGAGTTATCGAGGTTATGCCTTGTTGGAAATGGTTGATTCGGTTTTAGCAAAAATATGGGTAGAAAAGGCGACAATTACGAGAAAGTTGTATAACTTTGCAGTTGACAATGAAGTGATGACATCATGGATTGTATTGAGATTGACCCGTAAAGACGCTCTTCGCATACGGAGTGCTTAACTGAAAGAAATGATCCATTAATTACTCGGAAATTAATACATTTCTAAATTTCTGATTAATTTCTTTCAGTCAAACAAGCAGAATGCGCACAGGTCAAGTACTATATCATCCGCTAAATAATACTACAAGATGAGGCTAAACATATACATATACCTACTCTTGTCGTTGGTCTGCATGACAGTCAGCGCGCAGATACCGTCAGGATATTACAGCGCGATAGACGGGGAGTCGGGCGCGGACCTGAAGCTGGAACTGTGCAATATCATTGCTCCTCATACCGTGTACAGTTATGACGACCTGTGGGAGACATACGAAGTGACGGACGTGGTGCCGGGCACGAAGTATCAGGTACGTGAGCTCTACTCCAACGACGTGATATACTACACACGACGCGGCGCACTCATCAACCGAGAGCATACGGTGCCTCAGAGCTGGTGGGGCAAGGGCGATATATCCAACGCATATACCGACCTCATCAACGTGATGCCCGCTGAGGCTAAGGCCAACAACGCCAAGAGCAACTATCCTCTGGGTGTGGTAGACGGCACGGTGATGTTTGACAATGGCGTGACCAAGGTGGGAACATCAACCAACAGTGGTGGTGCCAACCGTGTGTTCGAACCTGCAGACCAGTACAAGGGCGACTTCGCCCGCATCTACTTCTATGTCGCTACGTGCTATTCGTCCGCTCCATGGACCGACGGCGCCTATTCGATACAGACCACAGGACTCACCCTGCAGCCATGGACTATAGAGACTTTGCTCAAGTGGAACGAGATGGATCCGGTGGATGAACTGGAGATGAAGCGCAACGAGGCGTGCTATTATCTGCAGAACAACCGCAACCCCTTTGTCGACTATCCGCAGCTTGCGCAGTATATATGGGGTACAAAGCGTAATGACCAGTTTCGCCTGTCGGTAGAGCAACCTAATGTGCCAAAGGAGCAGTACAAGTTTGTATTCAAGGCAGGACGCCCTACATACTCCATACAGTACGGCGAGAGCGAGGACAGTCCACAGGGAGTGGCAAGCGGTACGTCGGTCAAGGTGACCTCGGGCAACTCAGTCTCTACACTGTACTATAAGGTCGATGATGCCAAATGGGACTCTGTGCCAGGCGACACCAACAGGAAGTCTTACTATCCATCCAAGACTCTCACGATACAGGACAGCGAACGTGCCACCTGCATCATGGCTTTCACGAGCAAGGCAGGACGTGCCAACAGCGACACCATCACCGCTTACTACATAGTGGAGGACAAGTCGGACCACCTTGTATATGAGGACTTTGCGGTAGCATCATCTGGCGACAACACATCTACCAATGGCGCATTGACCTCCAAATGGAGTGATGCCATATTTACGACCAACGTCAACGCATACTCTGCCGGCGGTGCGGTCAAGCTCGGTACAGGCAGCAATCCGGGCTCTCTGAGCACAGGTGTGATAGACTTTGACGGCGGACCAGTAGAGGTAAGCATAGACGTCAAGGGATGGACGACGATAGAGGGCGACCTCATCGTGACGTTCACAGGCGAGAATGGCAAGTCCGTCAGCCGTGAGTTTGGATATAGCGCAAAGATCGGCGACCCGTTCCAGACTATCAAGTTTGAGGTCGACAACGTCCCAGCCAACCCTGTAGTCACCATCGCCACCAGCAAGAATCGAGCATTTGTAGACAATATCATCATATCTCCTAAGGCTACAGGCATCGGTGACGTACAGGTTGACAGTCAGCCTGTTGTACTCATGCGTCCATACGATGACGCATACTATGACCTGTCAGGACGCTGTTGCCTGGGCGTGCCTGAGAGCAAGGGCATGTATATATATAGGGGCAAGAAGGTCGTGATAAGGTGATGTCTACATATTGAGAACAGGAAAAAGAACTTAATAACTATAATAACATGAACAGAATATATCTATGTCTTGCACACATGAGTGGCAAGGAACAGCAGTACATCCAGGAGGCGTTTGACACGAATTGGGTGGTGCCTCTCGGACCAAATGTCAATGCATTTGAGGCTGACCTCGAGCAGATGGTAGGCGAGGATAAGAAAGTCGTGGCACTCAGTGCCGGTACGGCTGCACTGCATCTGGGGCTCGTGGCACTCGGAGTGGGTAAGGGTGACGAGGTCATCTGCCAGTCATTCACCTTTGCGGCAAGTGCCAATCCTGTAGAGTATCAGGGCGCGACGCCAGTCTTTGTAGATAGCGAACCACGCACATGGAACATGGATCCACAGCTTCTCGAACTCGTCATCAAGGACCGTATAGCCAAGACAGGCAAGGCTCCAAAGGCTATCATACCGGTATATCTGTACGGTATGCCAGCATATATCGACGAGATCATGGCGGTAGCGGACAAGTACGGTATACCTGTGCTCGAAGATGCCGCCGAGGGACTGGGTTCACGTTACAAGGGACAGGTCTGCGGTACGTTTGGCAAGTATGGAGCGTTGTCATTCAACGGCAACAAGATGATCACCACCAGTGGAGGAGGCGCACTGATATGCCCTGACGATGAGGCAAAGAAGAGCGTCATGTTCTATGCTACACAGGCGAGGGAAGCATTCCCATACTATCAGCATGAGCACATAGGGTACAACTACCGCATGAGCAATATATGTGCAGGCATAGGTCGTGGACAGATGACTGTACTGGACGATCATATACAGCACCACAAGTGGGTGCAGAGCCAATATGTGCAGAGACTTGCCGACATCGAGGGCATCACTGTGCATCAGGCACCAGAGGAGTATATGGACAGCAACTACTGGTTGTGTACACTGACATTTGACGATGGTGATGCGTCAACGGGCGAGTCTGCCGGTACCAAGGCGGCACCTATGGACAAGGTGCTACGTCTACAGGCCTATCTCGACTCGATGGGCATCGAGACACGTCCGCTCTGGAAGCCTATGCACCTGCAGCCAGTATACCAGGATGCACCGAGATATACCAACGGAGTGAGCGAAGACCTCTTCGCCCGCGGACTGTGCCTGCCATCAGGACCATACGTCGGCGAGGCTGAGGTGGACTATATCATCGAGCATATCCACAAGTGGTGTAAGGACAATATGTAGTCGTTTGTCACGACTCCTGACTTGTGATGTGTTAGTCAAGAAAGGGTGCGAATAGCACGAACCTTTAGCCCAGCGATGCCAACATGCTCACATTCGAGAGATATGAGCGATTGGTGGCCAAAGAAAAATAATTACCAAAAATAATACAGAAGTATAATCCTATGCTCTATCAGCCTCCCCTCGCCCTAAAGGGGGAGAGGGGCTGGGGGAGAGGGGCTCTTAACATCCCACTATGCACACACCATTAATACAGTTGCTGCGAGTAGCACTTGGACTTGAGGACAAGTTGTCCGCTCCTCTCACATACGAGGAGTGGGAGTCACTCATGGACGAGGCTAAGCGTCAGTGTGTGATGGGCATCGCATACGAGGGCGTGAGACGTCTGCCACGCGAGCAGCGACCGGAGATCGAACAGGTGTTCCTCTGGAAGAAGGTGTCGGACTATATCGTCGAGGAAAATGAGAAGATGAATGGCCTGTGCCATAAGATATGCTCGATATTCCGGAGTGAAGGCATCAACGCATGTATACTCAAGGGCCAGGGAATAGCTACGTACTATCCGTGGCCACAGGTACGACAGAGCGGTGACATCGATGCATGGATGGAAGGCGGGCGCGACAAGGTGGTGAAGTACATACAGCAACATTTTCCCAAGACCGAACCGCCACATAGTCATCACATTTCCACCACGTTGAAGGGTAGCGTACGATTTGAGGTACACTTCCTGCCGACCATACTTTTCGACCCATTCGCCGATAGGAGATTCAGACATTGGCTGGAGCGTGTGGAGCATCGACAGTGGGGCGTGACCGCACTGACAGCTCAGGGCGAGGAGATCAATATACCGACATGGGAGTTTGATGCGGTATTCATACCACTGCACTTCTTCCATCACTGGCTCGTCAACGGCATGGGACTCAAGCAGATATTTGACATATACTTCCTGCTCAGATACCGTCCTAAGCTCGACGAGAGTTCACCGCTGCACGATGGAGAGACCGATCCGATGGCAGTCCTTGCAGACCTCGGCATGAGGGACTTTGTCGCGGCACTGATGTATATGATGCAGAAGCTGTTTGACCTGCCTGACGAATGTCTGATGTGTCCACCGGACGAGAAGCTCGGCGAACAGTTTATCGCGGATGTATTGGCACCTGCAAAGGTGGCAGGCAACCAGTTTATCACAGGTGAATATCATGACGAGAACATATTGCGCAAGTGTATACGAAGTACGATGCGTATATTCAGCGTGTACAAGTTTGCCAAGGGAGAAGCCCTCTGGGATATACCTACCAACATATACAACATACTCAGATATAAGCGATAGCATATAAGCAACTATCACTAAGTATTGATACCATACAACACATAGCCTATGATACGTCACATATCAGTCATACTCTCGATGCTCGTGCTGTCGATAGCGGCATCAGCACAGAGCACTCACGCCATTAAGGCTAAACTGACATCTATATCCAACAGCAGTCAACGCCTCGACTCTGCCTACGCGATGATAGAACGCATGGTGGACAGTAAGGACAAACTCTATATCATAGAGGTAGGACTCAAGGCTGCACGAGAGGCAGGAGACGTGCCGATGGAGAGCAAGATGCTCAGAGCCAAGGCTATGTGTATATACAATGTAGACATGTATTCGTCCGAGGAGGACTGTCGTATACAGGAGGCGATACTCGATACTCTCATGCGTCTGGACCTCAATACGATAGACCATCGCAATAATATCTCCGATGTAACTAATCTCATATTCCTCGACAACGTATGGATGTCAAAGTTTGCTACGGCCCTTGAGATAGCCAACGACCACCTTGACCTGTCGGTGTCACGGCATGACAATTACGGACAGATCACGGCATACGAGATGCTCGGCGTCGGATGCCAAAATCTCTATCAAAACGAAGAGGCGATAGCTCACTTCACTAAGGCGTACAACATATCCAAGAACTATCCAGAGCTCTACCGCAGTACGATCAACCTCCTCATGGAGATACTTGACGCATACTTCACAGACGACAAGTTTGCTGACTGCAAGTGGGCATGTGACGAAGCGACGAAGGTCATGGACGAGGTGAAGGCTAAAGGCTATGTGTTCCCATATATGGATATGGTGCAGTGTGAGACCGATCTCTACTACGCATTCTATTATATGGACATCAAGGACTATAAGACCGCATACAAATATATAAAAAATGCGGAGAAGTCCAACTATCTGCGAGTGGACAACCACACGAGCCTGCACTTCAATGTAGCCTACGCCCGATACTACTGTGGCATAGGCAAACCGTCCATGGCGCTCGAGTGCCTGTCCAATGTAGAGCACAACACCTATCTCATATACCTCAATCAGCGCATTGTGGCATACCGTCAGCTCGGCGAATACGAAAAGGCGTTTGCCCTGCAGGACTCCGTCATCAATCTGCTCAGCGACACGTACAGCACACTCTTTGAGTCGCAGCTCTCGGAGATGCAGGCTAAGTACGATGTGGCGGGACTGGCAGAACAAGCCAGCCAGTCCGAACTCCTTGCCAACCAGATGCGACTCAATGCTCTTGTAGTGGCTGTCATCTTCATACTCCTCTTCACAATCATACTCCTGTACCTGGTCATGAGACTTCGCAAGGGCAAGAGAGTGGTGGAGAATGCCAACCGTATGCAGCAGAGCTTCCTCCACAACATGAGCCATGAGATACGTACACCGCTCAACGCCATCTGTGGCCTATCGCAGATACTGACCACACCAGAGCTCCGTCCGCTCATCACGCCGGAGGAAGAGAAGCAGTACGCAGACATCATCAAGAACAATACAGACATGCTCTCCACCCTTGTCAACGATATACTGGAGGTGGCAGACCTTGAGAGCGGCAAGTATCGAGTCAATCTCTCTCAGCACTCAGCCAATGACATCTGCAGCAAAGCCATCAGCACAGTGCAGTTGCGTTGTCCGTCCAATGTCCGCATGTACTATACCTCAGACGTTGGCGACGACTTCGAGATATGTACCGACCCGCAGCGTACACAGCAAGTCATCATCAACTTCCTCACCAACGCATGCAAGCACACAGACAAGGGCGAGATACATCTGCACTGCTCTAACAAGGAGCATCCGGGCAATGTCACATTCTCTGTGACAGACACAGGCGAAGGCGTACCACCAGAGATGGCGGAAGTCATCTTCGGACGTTTCGAAAAGCTCTCCACATTTAAGCAAGGCACAGGACTCGGACTCTCCATCTGCCGCATGATAGCCACACGACTGCACGGCCGCGTATGCCTCGACACCGAGTATACGGCTGGCGCACGCTTCCTCTTCATCCATCCATTCAGTCAGGATTAGGGGAGGACTACCTTCCCCAACCCCTCCCAAAGGCATTGCTATGTGTTTAGTAATGCTTGCGACACATTTTAAAATAAGACGTCTCTCAAATGTCATTAAATGGATGCTTCTAATCAATTTCTGAACAATTTTCATTCAGTCCTACATTCGAATCCCGTCTAACCATTCATCTTGAGCCAAATGCTGAAGAAGTAATCATATATAAAGTATTTGCCGAGCGTACAGGAGATAATCTCCTTGTCAAGAAGAGCCGCAATGGCTTTCTGCACACTGCTTGCAGATGCTAAGCTGTTCTTCTTGATAAAAGCACTGCTTGTCACTTGCTCGTCAGGCGTAGCCTTGTTGATAGCAATGAGTACAGATTTTTGTTTAGCTGTCAGACGATACAGTATCTCCTTGTAGGTGTGCTCGTTGTCTCCCAAAATACGCAGTATAGATGGATAGAACATGTCGTCAGTGCAGTTCTCTCCTCTCTCTGTAGAAGCAAAGAGCTCATTTGCAACCTTTTGTATATACCAGGTTGTTCCATCAAACTGGTGGTATAGAGCATCTATGAGTGATGGATTGATGGTCTTGCCGGCTTTGTCGAAATGTCTGACAATAAAGTCTCTATATGCTGGGAGTGGCACTGGCTTGAGAGACATGGACGTGGCACTCTGGTAGAATGGACGTGCCGGCGAACTGAACATCTCTCCCATCATAGTACGCTTGCTGCCCGAGAATACAAACCATGCATTGCTACACTTCTGTATGTATGTACGTAGCAGTGCCTCAACATTCTTGTCCTCATAGTTGGTTATGCTCTGAAACTCGTCTATAGCTACAAGGC
This sequence comes from Bacteroidaceae bacterium, assembly GCA_045597745.1. Taxonomy (GTDB): domain Bacteria; phylum Bacteroidota; class Bacteroidia; order Bacteroidales; family Bacteroidaceae; genus Minthosoma. Next base: position 8,928 of record JAZLKQ010000398.1, read on the forward strand.
AAGGACGGTCACTATCTGAAAGATAACTGAATATTTCGTCCAGCGTTACCATAGGAGACTTGATGTCGCCAATCTCGAGATTCCAGCTTGGTTTGCCGTATTCGTCAAGAGTGATTCCTGTACGAAATGATCCCGCAACCTGCAGAAACCTTTCCCATGCAAGACGACCTTTAGACTTTAGTTCATGAAGTATCTCCTTGCCCATTACGAAGGTAAACTCGGCAAGTGACTTGGTGGCATAGATGTCTACGATAAATGTGTGATAGTTCTTCTTGATCTCCTCTTGAGCAAAACAGTGGTTGATAAGCCCTGTCTTGCCCATGCGTCGAGGTGACATAAGTGCCACGTGATTGCCGTTAGTCAACAATGTAGTAAGCCTCTTCGTCTCTTCTATTCTGTCGCAGAAATACTCTGTCCCGGCATAACCGTATGTGAGAAATGGATTGTTCATGATGACTCTGTAATATACATTAGTTATATGTCGTTGCAAATATAGCGATTAGTTTCATATTATCCAAATTAGGATTATCGTATTTAGGATGATGAGGCTATAGGGTGATTATAGGAGCGTAGCGACAATGTTTTTTTGCGGTTAAATACTATTGGCATTACAAGTTTCGTATATCTACTAACTCATAGCAATTGTATATGTTTCCTTCTTTTGTCATCTGTGTTTTTTGTTTTCTTAATTAGCCTACGGCAAGTATCCTACTGGTATTGCCAGCCCAAAGCGCCCTTTAAGAAAACATAAGAAAACTATTAAAACATAGAAGAAAACCTTG
>JAZLKQ010000399.1:0-3497 GCA_045597745.1 Bacteroidaceae bacterium
TCACCGTTAGCACCTGGCTCCTTAGTACGGTCAAGAACAGCGATACGCTGAACAGTTGAAGGTACAGTAGCGAGGAGACGATCTACTGCGAATGGACGATAGAGGTGTACAGATACCATACCGTACTTCTTACCGTTAGCGTTAGCGTAGTCGATAGCCTCGCGAGCAGCTTCAGTTGCAGAGCCCATGAGGATGATGACTTCAGTAGCATCTTCAGCTCCGTAGTATGTGAATGGCTTGTACTCGCGGCCAGTGATCTTAGAGATCTCAGCCATGTACTTCTCTACTGCAGCTGGTACTGCATCGTAGAATGGGTTACAAGACTCACGGTGTGCAAAGAATGTCTCAGGGTTTTCTGCCATACCCTTAGCCTCTGGATGCTCTGGAGTGAGAGCGCGGCCACGGAACTCAGAAACCTTGTCCATTGGTACGAGTGGACGGATGTCCTCCATGTCCATAAGCTCTACCTTGTTGTACTCGTGAGAAGTACGGAATCCGTCGAAGAAGTTGATGAATGGTACACGAGTCTCAAGAGCAGCGAGGTGTGCTACTGCTGAGAGGTCCATAACTTCCTGTACAGAGCCTTCGCAGAGCATTGCGAAACCTGTCTGACGACAAGCCATAACGTCTCCGTGGTCACCGAAGATACAGAGTGAGTGGCTTGCTACTGTACGAGCAGATACATGGAATACTGATGGAAGCAACTCACCTGCAATCTTGTACATGTTAGGGATCATAAGGAGAAGACCCTGTGATGCTGTGAATGTAGTAGTGAGGGCACCAGCCTGGAGTGAACCGTGTACAGCACCTGCTGCACCAGCCTCTGACTGCATTTCCTGAACGAGAACTGTGTCGCCGAAGAGATTCTTGCGACCCTGAACAGCCCACTCATCCACGTGCTCTGCCATTGGAGACGATGGAGTGATTGGGTAGATGGCAGCTACCTCTGAGAACATGTATGCTACATGTGCTGCTGCGGTATTACCATCACAAGTGATAAATTTCTTTTCTTTACCCATAGTTTTAGTAATGTATAATGTACAATGCAGGGTGTACGTCATGCTTTGCCCGACAAGAGGCATGATGCTCGGGGGGCAGGCATCAGTCCATCTGCACTATACGAATTTATTTGTAGTTAATTTGTATACTTTCTCTATCTTTCTGCCATTAAATACCTGACAGCTATTAAATCCCCGGCTGCGTGTAGTCTCTTCCTTAGTAAAGGAATCCGAACAGCCATAGTGGTATCTGGTTGCCTTCGCCAACATCACACTGGTTGACGGCAAATAGCGTCTTTGAATGTGCCTTAAGCTTGCTGATATGCTCAGTGATGCGAAACTCCTTCTCGCAGTTGATAAGGAACGAGCCGATGTTGCCGATCTTGTTGACCTTGTGATCCTTCCAGAGAGAGTTGCAGAAGAATGCCTCCAACACGTCATGCTCGTCAAATCTCTGTGGATAGAAACTGTACATGAGGTTAGGATTGTGCAGAAGCACACGGGAAGGCTTCTTTGGGAAATCGTCACCCTTGCCATATATCATGTTGACAAGGCGAGCCTCCTCCAGATACTTGATGTAGTGCATCACGGTGGCACGGCTCATGCTAAGCTCCTGAGCGAGCTGGCTGATATTTGGTACACTGCTTCCACTTGTAGTGAGCAGGTAGTATAGTTGCTTGATCTTGGCGAGGTACTTGAGCTCTATCTGCTTGATGAGCAGTATGTCTACCTCTATCATCATGTTGATGGTCTTGAGCAAGTTCTCTGAATAGTTGCGGTTTTCAAGGAAGAATGGGTAATATCCATGATGCAGGTAGTCCTTGAAGAGCTCACGAGGCTGGATGTACTTGAGCAGCTCGTTACAGATGTCCTGATGATAGTTGAGTATCTCTTCGAGATTGTAAGAACGAAACTTGTTGCCGGTCTTGAGGTTGAGGAACTCACGAAATGAGAACCCTCTCAGGTTGTATGACTTGACAATGCCGTTGAGTTCAGGGTTTTCCTCCTTGAGACGCATCACCGACGAACCCGCGAATATCACCTTAAGTCCAGGGAAACGCTCGTGACATTCACGTAGCTGCTGACTCCAGTCTGGCTGCTTAAATACCTGGTCTACGAGCAACACTTTACCGCCGTTGTGATAGAACTCTCCTGCAAAGTTGGCTATGCCTATATTCTGCACATAGAAGTTGTTGGTATTGATATATAGGCACGAATGGTCGTTAGGTGCAAAGTTCTCCTTAGCGTATTGCAAGAGGAATGTGGTCTTTCCCACACCGCGTGCACCCTTGATGCCAATCATGCGGTCTCGCCAGTTGATTTCGTCCATGAGGTTACGACGGACGGGAGCATCAAGATGCTCAACAAGATATTTGTGTGTGCGGAAAAATGATTCCATGGGATTGCCTTACGGTAAAGAATATGATACTAAAATTATAATTTCCTTGCAAAGGTAGTGCTTTTATCAGTAATTGCAAAGTGGAGTTTACAATTTTTTTCAATTAATTGATATATTTATAATGAATACATGGCTTATGGATAAATTATGGATAAGGAAATACTAAAAACGGATTTTTTGTGTTATAGACTTTGGTAATTTGCTAAATAAACAGACACGATGATAAAGACATTGTTATTTGTAGGAATAGGTTCCTTTGCAGGAGGTGCGTTGAGATATGCCGTAGGTCAGATGTTGAAGGGTGTTGTGGGTGGAGCATTTCCGCTTGGGACATTCGTCGTCAATGTCGTGGGATGCTTTCTCATCGGACTCTTCAACGGATTGTTTGCAAGAGCGACAAATGTAGAGATAAGTCCTGATATCCGTCTGATGCTAACCGTAGGACTCTGTGGAGGATTCACCACATTCAGCACATTTGTCAATGAGAGTTTCTTCCTCATGCGTGGCAGTCAACTTGCCGTCGCCATACTATACCTTGTGCTCAGTCTTGTGATAGGCACCCTTGCATTGTGGGGAGGATACAATATCGTCAAGTGATGAGAACTACACCTTATTATATTATATAATAGGAGCTCGTCTAATAATACAACCTCCTTGATGTCCTAAGATGGTGGTTAAAAGAAAAGTTCCGATTAATTTCTTCCAGTCTACTGCACTCTATCCGAATGTCCCCTTTAGGGGTTATGTTTTATCATACGTTACTTTAGCGTTAGAGATACGTATGATGAAGCTTCGTCATACGTATCTCTAAGCCTGATCATACGTATGACTAATATCAATGTTATTTTTGCGTAGTTTTCATCATGATGAGATATGAATGATATGTTAGGCGAAATGTGATGATAATTGTATCTATGAATGGTATTATTTTATCAGATACGCATATTTTTCCTCAGAGTATTCTCGTTTAGCAAAATTATTTATATCTTTGCAATGCTAAAACTACTTATTATCATGAAAACTACATCATTTGTAAAACCTCTATTAGCGATAGCTGTGCTCTTATGTGGTGGCAGAGCTATGGCTCAGCAAAACATAGT
>JAZLKQ010000400.1:0-4869 GCA_045597745.1 Bacteroidaceae bacterium
CATCTTCTTTCTTGCGCTCTTGTGTTCTGGACTTGGACTTGCCATCAATGCAACGGTAAAGTTCGAGTCGCGTCCACGACCTGCAAGTCTACGTCGTAGTATATCTCCAGACAGATTCATAGTGACCAGTGCATGGAGTGAAGGCTTGACAATGGCATGTCTTTCCTTCTCGTATGGAGTGCTCTCCACATACCTTGCCATATATGGTAAGGAGAAGTTGGGCATCACTACAGGAACTGGCATGTTCTTCATGCTTCTGAGTATCGGACTTGTATGTTCACGTCTGATAGGAGCCCGGTCGTTGCGTAAGGGTAAAGTAGCAGAGAATGCAAGCCATGGTATGCTTGTCTCTGTGTTTGGATATCTGCTCTTTGCCGCATTGCACAATTCGTGGGGATATTATGGTGCGGCAATAATAATAGGTTTAGGCAATGGTCACATGTTCCCTGCTTTCCAGACTATGTTTATCAATCTTGCTCCAAGTAGCAGGCGTGGTGCAGCCAATTCCACTCTGCTTACGGCATGGGATATAGGCATTGGCCTTGGAGTCGTAGTCGGTGGCATGTTTGCAGAATACTGGGGATATTACTCGTCATTTTGGGCTGCATGGGTAGTCAATGCACTTGGCGTCGTATTCTTCTTCTCTTACGCAAGAAAGCATTATCTACGCAATAGGATGCGCTCTTGACCCATCAATACCTTTTTATCCTTCTTCCTCAGCCTCTCTTCGCTTCTTCTCCTCGATGAGCTGGAAGTCCTTTGGACGTAGTTCGAAGTTGGATCCGAGATACTTCTCTTTGACGACCTGATTGTGTGCGAGCTCAGGTGGAGTACCCTTGAAGAGTATTCTACCTTCAAACAGCAAGTATGCTCTGTCTGTGATACACAGAGTCTCCTGCACGTTGTGGTCAGTGATGAGGATGCCAATATTGCGGTCCTTGAGTTTCCATACGATATACTGAATGTCCTCTACAGCGATAGGGTCGACTCCTGCAAATGGTTCGTCAAGCATGATGAACTTAGGGTCGATAGCGAGGCATCGTGCAATCTCGCATCGGCGGCGTTCACCACCAGACAGTTGGTTACCCTTATTCTTTCTAACCTTCTGCAGACGAAACTCGTCGAGCAGGCTCTCAAGTTTCTCTTTCTGATATTCACGAGACTTGCCTGTCATCTCCAATACTGTAGATATGTTGTCCTCTACACTCATGGTGCGGAAGACTGATGCTTCCTGTGCCAGATAGCCTACGCCATTCTTTGCTCGTTCAGATACGGGAAACTTCGTTATCTCCATGTCGTTGAGAAATACCTTGCCACCATTAGGCACCACAAGCCCCGTAGTCATGTAGAATGAAGTAGTCTTGCCTGCACCGTTAGGTCCAAGCAGCCCCACAATCTCGCCCTGTCGTACATGGATTGATACGTCATTGACCACAGTACGCTTGCCGTATGTCTTGACAAGATGACGAGTGTATAGAGTCATTCTGTCATCAGAGTATTCTGGTACTTCCGCATCACCAGCATTGGATGTAGCTTCGCGCTTATATAGTTCTTCGCTCATAGTTCGTTACTCAATATTCTCCGCAAAAGTACAAATACTTTGTCTAATAGTCGGGCTTTATGTCAAAAAACAATGTTAAAAGCCCTAATATTGGCTTGTTTTTCTTACATTTGCAGACAAATAACGCTTATAAGATGCTTACACTAAAGAAAAGTTTGACCGAGACAGGGCAATACGTTCAGCTCATGGGCAGAGTATTGACACGCCCAGACCGTATGCGTATGTTCATGCGTCAGTACGTCACAGAGATGTTTCAGCTGGGGTACAACTCCATAGGTATAGTGCTCATCATATCCTTCTTCATTGGAGCTGTCATCTGCCTTCAGATCAAGCTCAACATACAGAGCCCTTGGATGCCACGTATGGTAGTCGGATATACTACGCGAGAGATTATGTTGCTCGAGTTTTCTTCCTCCATCATGTGCCTTATACTTGCTGGCAAGGTCGGTTCTAATATAGCCTCCGAGCTTGGCACCATGCGCATCACCCAACAGATAGATGCGCTCGATATCATGGGAGTCAACTCTGCCAACTATCTTATCTTGCCAAAGATTGCGGGACTAATGACCATAACACCGATACTGGTCACCTTTAGCGTCGCGTCGGGTATCTTTGGCTCGTACTGTACGACACTGCTTGGTACTACTACGGTCGATGAATTGACCGAAGGATTTCGTTACCAGTTCAACCAGTGGTTTTTCTGGTGTGGTATCATCAAGGCAATAGTATACGCCTTCATCATCACCAGCGTGTCGTCATACAAAGGGTATACAGTAGAGGGAGGTTCTGTCGAAGTCGGCAAGGCAAGTACTGATGCGGTAGTTCTTAGCAGCATACTCATACTCTTTGCAGACATCTTCCTTACACAGATATTGACATGACCACTCCCGAAGTCCCATAACCACAAAAGGGACATTCGGATATAGCTCAGTAATATATCTCTGTACATTGCCATCCTCGTTCTAAAGGAGGGAGAGGTGGCAGGAGAGAGGGGCTTAATATTAATAAATATGATACAGTTACAACATATATTCAAGTCATTTGGAGACAAAGAAGTCCTCAAGGACATCAACACTACGTTTGACAACGGCAAGGTCAACCTTATCATCGGCCAGAGCGGTAGCGGTAAGACCGTGCTCATGAAGAATATCGTTGGTCTGCTCACGCCTACCAGCGGCAAGATCATGTACCACGACCGTGACTTCTGCTCACTCACCAAACGGGAGAGGATTATGTTGCGCCGAGAGATGGGCATGATATTCCAGAATGCAGCTCTCTTCGACTCCATGACCGTGCTTGACAACGTGATGTTTCCACTCAACATGTTTTCCGATGCACCATACGAAGACCGTGTACGCCGTGCTCGTCTCTGCCTTTCACGAGTCAATCTCGACGGGGCGGAAGGCAAGTACCCAGGTGAGATAAGTGGCGGTATGCAGAAGCGAGTAGCCATAGCGAGAGCCATCGTGCTCGAGCCGAAGTACCTCTTCTGTGACGAACCAAACTCAGGTCTTGACCCTAAGACGTCTATTGTAATCGACGAACTCATATCGGGCATCACTCACGAGGACAACATCACAACCATAGTCAATACGCATGACATGAACTCTGTGATGGGCATAGGAGAGAATATCACCTTCATCTGTGAAGGTCGTGCCGAATGGATAGGATCAAACTCAGAGATAATGGACGCAGACAACAAGGCCTTGCAGGACTTTATCTTCGCCAGCGACATATTGCGACTCGTCAAGATGCAGCATGACATGGAGAAGAAGGGTAAAATGTAGTTAGTATCGTCAGCACTCCATACGTCACACAGATGAAAGGTATGTGAAACATAAGAATAGACAATCTATAAACTCACACAAAAGAAGAGCCCCCAGCGAGACATCGTCTGCTGAGGGCTCCCTGCATTATATCAGAGTGTTGCTTGTGTCAGATCACTTGATGACAATCTTCTTAATCTTACCGTTGCTCATCTTGACGAGGTTGATACCTGGCTGTGGACGGTCGGTCTTGATGCCAGAGAGCGTGTAGTACGCTACAGGCACAGCCGTCTGATCCATATCCATGCCAGCTATGGCGTTGGCACCGTCACCCCATATAGGAATGAGGCGAGACTTGGCATTGGTGCGGTCAGCTATGGCGTTGAGGTCAAGGTATGCACGGTATGCATCGACGTTGACATAAGATGTAACGCGGTAGAGCTCGTTGTTGCTTATCACGTAGTAACTGTTGTCCGCATTGCTGACAGGCGACTTGATAGCAGTGTATGTACCGACGAGTCCGTTGGATGCTTTGATCTTGGTAGTCTCGTTGAAGCCTGCACGATAGAATATAGCCTGATGTGTTGCGTTGCCCTCATAGTTAGGTATAGACAAGTAGATGTATGACTTGCCCGCCTCCATGAGGTTTACTCTGTTGATATATACACCTTCGCTGCTCTTGCCTGCAATCTCGTAGACATACGCACCAGAGTATGCGGCGTCGTATGGCAAGCATATAGTGCCAAACTTGTCTCCTGACACCACCGTACGTGTATAGTCGCCTTCGTATGTAGGCAGGGTGTTGGTAGCGTATACATTGTTGAGTATAAGCTTGTCTGTGCCCCAGAATCCGAACGTGAGCGACTTGATGGAAGCAGTGTTGAACCCATTTGCCTTCATCTTCTTGAGGTCAAGGACGATAATACTGTGATTGTTCCAGTTGTCGAGCCAAAGCCCCTTACCATTGACTGTGTACTCGCTGCCATCGTCCTGAGCTATGGTCATTGTGCCGTCAGAGATACTTGCCCATACACTTGCATTACATCCTGAGCGATTCTGACCAGACGTGATGACAAGGTACTTGTACTTGGAGAGGTCAAGCCCATCAGCGTACGTCCAACCGCCATCACCTCCTGTGAGTGAGCGCTCGTCAGGATCAAATGTAGCACCTGCAGAGGCAATAAAGTCATCTGCAAGGAATGGCTCATCCATGAAGTCTGGGCGGTCGAGGTCATAGTGCATATCTGTAACAGTAACGTCTGCCCAGTTTGCTCCCTTGATAGCGTGTAGATGTGCAAATCCATACTTCTGTACTATAGCCTTGACGTCTACGATGAATGTCTTGGAACCATCCTGATTGGTTATCACCTCTTCATATTCGTTTCCGTTACCAGGTATCTCGACGTTGACCGTGCCACCATCCACAATGCGGTTGAGAAGGAAGCGTGGCTCACCAGCAGTTGCAGTGACGTATAGTTTGTTAGCCTTGCTGAGGTCGGCGTAGTTGAGATATACTACACTACCGTCTCCGTAAGGCATACC
>JAZLKQ010000401.1:0-10274 GCA_045597745.1 Bacteroidaceae bacterium
AGAGGACCGTATGCAGGACGGCGAGGAGTTTTGCATTGATGCAAAGCCCGCCAACGCCCGGGCATACGACGGTACAGAGCGTCTCATGCTCTCCAAGCAGATGGAGCAGCACTACGACCTCGTGACGGAAGACATAGCTCATCATGTACTTCACACCAATCACACGGAGGCGGAGACTGCCGACATACTCAAGAACATATACCGTTCGGCACGCAACGCCATCGAGGAGACGGGAGCCAACTCACTCTTCCTCGCCATAGGAGTGCTGCGGTGGTATGAGACTGACCAGAGCGAGATGGCACGATATGCGCCGATACTCCTCTTGCCGGTCGACATGGTATACAAGAAGGGCAAGTACTATATACGCACTCGTGAGGAGGACATCATGCTCAACGTGACCCTCACTGAGTTTATCCGACAAAATTACGACATCACCATACCGGGCATCGACGTACTGCCGAAGGACGAGCATGGAGTGGACGTGTCGCTCATATTTGCCATCATACGTGACGCTCTCAAGAATCAGAGGCGTTGGAATGTCGAGGAGGAATGTATACTCGGCGTATTCTCGTTCAGCAAATATCTGATGTGGAACGACGTGCACAATCACCGTGACCAGCTCCTCGAGAGTCCTGTGGTCAAGAGTCTCGTAGACCAGAAGCTCTGCTGGCAACCGACGCCGCTCGTGTCATCACTCCGCGAGCATGACAAGGCACTCAGGCCCGAACAGCTCGCCCTGCCCGTAGCAGTAGACTCGTCACAGATGGCGGCGGTGCTCGAGGCGGGCATGGGACACTCGTTCATACTCTACGGACCTCCGGGCACGGGCAAGAGCCAGACCATCACCAACCTCATAGCCAATGCGCTCTTCCAGGGCAAGCGAGTGCTCTTCGTAGCCGAGAAGATGGCGGCGCTCAGTGTCGTACAGAAGCGTCTGGCGAAGATTGGACTCGACCCGTTCTGCCTGGAGATGCACTCCAACAAGGTGGCGAAGCGACACATACTCGACCAGTTGCACAAGGCAATCAGCGTGACGCATATCAAGTCGCCACAGGACTATCAGTCTACGGCGGACTATCTGTACGCTCAGCGCATGAAGCTCATCGGCTACATGGAGGCGCTCCACCACCGCGACGAGTCAGACGGTCTCTCGCTCTACGACTGTATCCTCCACTATGAGTCCATACAGGCAGAGGCAATAGATGGATGGCAGTCCAACCCTACACTCGACAGCGGCCTCACAGCCACGACACTGCCTGAGTACGAGCATCTGCTCGGCGGACGACTTGCCGCCATGCTCAACCTCGTGGGCCAGCCATCGCAGCATCCACTGCTCGGACTGACGGTCGGTGCGGACTACATGAAGGGTGAGGTCAATCTTGACGAGCAGTTGGCGGATGCCATTGCACTTGTGGATCGCTGTATCAAGGAGTACGGTTCGCTTGCCGAGACGAGGAACAAGCGATTTGCCCTACTCAAGGACAACAAGGAGACCATCTTCTCGCTCTCTGGCAAACAGCTCTACGACGAGTGGCGCATGATAAGGGCAAAGTGGTTCTTGCCACGATACTTTGCAAAGCGTTCGTTCGTCAACCGGTTGCGAGCCTACAATACATATCTGGTAGCCCAAGATGTCGACCAGCTCATAGACTCCCTCATGGACTATCAGTCACGTCACGACGTAGTGCAGCAGCTCCACGATGTGATGAGGCAGTACTGTGGCACTCAGCACGAGGTGGACGTGATGCCGTCTCAGGATGAGTTGACTGCTCTGCAGGCCAAGCTCGCCCGATGGAAGGGCAACCTCCATCAGGTACGCGACTGGTATCACTGGTGCGAATACCGCGGCGAACTCATCACGAAGGGACTGCAGTCTGTAGCCGACATGCTTGAGACTGGAGTATATACGGTAGATGAGATCAGCGGCCCATTGTTCAAGTCATACTTCATGTCAAAGGCGAGAGCCAAGATGATGGCTTCCGACCAGCTGAGAGTATTTGAAGGACTGCTCTTTGACGAACAGGTAGCACAATATAAGAAGTGGACAGACGACTTCCAGTTGCTCAGCCAGAAAGAGCTCTACGCACGACTGGCACGACAGATACCTCGCGTGACAGACAGCATAGACAGCAGCAGCGAGATAGGTCTGCTCAACCGCAATATATCCAACGGCGGACGTGGCATGTCGCTTCGTGACCTGCTCGACCAGATACCTACGCTCATGCCACGACTCTGTCCATGTATGCTCATGAGCCCTATGTCAGTGGCTCAGTATCTGGACCTCGGACAGGAGAAGTTTGACCTCGTGATATTTGACGAAGCTTCGCAGATGCCAACAAGCGAGGCAGTAGGCGCCATCGCCCGAGGCAAGTCGCTCATAGTAGTAGGCGACCCTAAGCAGATGCCACCAACCAGCTTCTTCTCTTCTACCAACGTCGATGAAGACGAGGCGGACATTGACGACATGGAGAGCATACTTGATGACTGCCGTACGCTCGACATCCCTTCGCTCCAGCTCAACTGGCACTATCGCTCGCGTCATGAGAGTCTTATCGCATTCTCCAACAGCGAGTACTACGACGGGTCGCTCATTACATTCCCATCTATCGACGACAAGAAGACCAAGGTACGTCACGTCCCTGTGGACGGTGTGTACGACAAGGGTGGCAAGCGGTCCAACAAGGCTGAGGCTGAGGCGATAGTCGAAGAGATAGCAAGCAGGCTAAGGGACAAGAGTCAGGCAGACAAGAGTATAGGCGTCATTGCCTTCAGCGTGGTGCAGCAAAATCTCATCGAGGACATCCTGCAGGACCGTCTCGACTCGGACAAGCAGCTCAGGGAGGCGGCGGATGCTCTGTACGAACCTATATTTGTCAAGAATCTGGAGAATGTGCAGGGAGACGAGCGTGACGTCATACTCTTCTCTATAGGATATGGTCCAGACAAGACGGGCAACGTGTCTATGAACTTCGGTCCGCTCAACAACGCCGGAGGAGAGCGCCGTCTCAACGTGGCTGTGAGCCGTGCACGTCATGAGATGCTCGTATTCTCTACGCTCAAGTCGAGCCAGATCGACCTGCGCCGTTCTAAGGCAAAGGGCGTTGAGGGACTCAAGCACTTCCTCGAGTATGCAGAGCAGCAGTTGCTCACCGTCACGGAGTCAAGCGCTTATCGCAGCAAGGATGCAGTCATTGCCAACCAGATAGCTGATGCTCTCAGAGAGCGTGGATACATCACGACGGTGGGTGTAGGAAAGTCACAGTTTAAGGTTGACGTAGCGCTCAGTCGCAAGGATACACCTGACGTGTACGAACTCGGCATACTCCTCGACGGCGAGAAGTATCGTGACACGCAGACCACTCGTGACCGCGAGATAGTACAGCCGTCAGTGCTCACTGGACTGGGATGGAAGGTGATGCGAGTATGGGCTGTCGACTGGATCAACAATCCTCGACGTGTGGTCAACCGTATCGTCGAACGCCTCGAGCAGCAGGACAGTCAGGAGCAGCAGACAGTGGTGCAGAAGTTTGACATCTCCAATGAGGCTGAGGCTGAGATTGAGACCAACTGCCGTGAGTACGAGAAGTACCATATATCACAGTCCAAGGCACTTGCCATGACGGACGCGACATTGATTGGCAACATCGTCAGCGTCGAGCAGCCTATCACGTATGGTTATCTCTGCAGACGCATAGTCTCGCTTAGAGGCATGTCGAGAGTCACCCAGACACTGCAGAGGTCTGTGCACGATCTCTGCAAGTCGCTCCATTATACAGAGGCAGACAGAGACAGCTTTGTGGTATGGAACCACCGTTCGGACAACGAGAGCTATCAGTACTACCGTAAGGACGACGAGCGCGAGGTGCAGGACATACCGATGGTAGAGATCAAGAATGTCATCGTTGAGGCAGCCCGCGAGCAGTTTGCCATCAATACCGATGCACTCTCGCTCATTGCCGCAAAGAAGCTTGGTTTCACCCGTCGTGGTGCCAATGTCGACAACGCCCTCAACGAGGCAGTATCGCTCCTTGTAGCTGAGGGTAGGGTGGTGGTCAACGATGGGAAGATCAACCTCCCCTAAGAAGCCCCTCACCCCCAACCCCTCTCCCCCTTTAGGGCGAGGGGAGCTCCGATAGAGCATGAGAGGAAAAGTGTATTAAATATGCATTAAGTATTAAACATTATGCATTAAACATTATAGCTTATGATTACTAACGAAAGAGAAAGTCGTCAGCAGGCCGTACTTGAGGCTGCACGACAGATTATGGCTGCTGCACGTACAGCACCAAAGGCAAAAGGCGTGGATATAGTAGAGATCTGCTGTATTACACAGCCTGAGATTCAGACACTTGCAGAAGAGATGAGACGTGAGTCAGAAGTCAATGGATTTAAGTTCTTCCTCCGTGATGCAGACAATATCATGGAGGCCGAAGCGCTGATACTTATCGGTACAAAGCCTCTCTGCCAGGGGCTCAACTGCAAACGATGCGGTTACGACCTCTGCACTGACCGCCCAGATGACGTGCCTTGTGCATTCAACACCATTGATGTCGGCATAGCCGTAGGTTCAGCTTGTGCAAAGGCTACTGACCTTCGCATCGACACGAGGGTAATGCACTCGGCAGGTATGGCGGCAATGGCGCTCGGCTGGCCTTGTCAGGATGCTCAGAATGTACTTGCCATTCCTCTCAGCTGCAAGTCCAAGAACCCATTTTTCGACCGCAAGAAGAAGGAATAAGGAGAGCACCAAAACAAAACCTCCCCTAACCCCTCCAAGGGGGGACTCCGATAGGGCATAGAGTTAGCATCAGCTTAATTATGCATTAATCATTATGAGGACAGGGGACTTGTTCGGGATATTATTCACCTGTAGATGGCGGCATGACAACAAATGATATTTTCATCAACTAATAACAACTAATAATTATGACATACGAAGAAGCTAAAGAGATCGTGATGGCTATGCCAGAGGTAGTAGCTCAGGGAGAACAGTACGTGGAAGATTTTATCCAGGGATTTCTCGAGGCAATGAACAGCGACGAACCAGACGAACAACAGCAGGCTGAGGCATAAGAGCAATAAAAAGGGCTTTCTGCACAGCATATATTGCCTGATATATAAGTAGAAAGTTCTCACTATTTTTGGTCAATACGACTGATTATCGTACATTTGCCTCGTAAGACTTAAAACAAAAACGAATTATGGAAAAAGGTAAGGATGTATGTAAAGAACTCAAGGCTATACGCCAGCAGATAGCTGACGCCAATGGCATCAAGTATTCACCAAAGGAATGTACTCACAAGGGCGATTGTGCAGGTACCTGTCCTGCATGTGAGGCTGAAGTCAAGTATCTGGAGAAGGAACTCAACCTTCGCAGTATGCTCGGCAAGGCTGCCGTCGTTGCGGGACTCAGTATCGTCGTATCTTCATGTACTGGTTGTGATGAAAACGTATATCGACTGGAGGGTGATGTGCCTTATGTCGATACCATCGAGAATCTGTGCGGTGAAGTTGCAGAGGACAGCGTGATCATAGAGGAGAATGAACCCCAGCCTGCTAACGCCAATACAGATGAGGCTGAAGATACAGACGAGTCTTCAGATGCTGATGAGTCAGAAGACTCTGAATAGACTGCCGATGGTTAATCGATGAATACCATACGAAAAGGTTGTAAATAATTAGTAGAACGTAAATATGGAGAACGGTAAGAAAGTCTGTAAGGAACTCAAGGCTATACGACAGCAGATAGCTGACGCCAATGGCATCAAGTATACTCCTAACGAATGCACTCACAAGGGCGATTGTGCAGGTACATGTCCTGCATGTGAAGCTGAGGTCGAGTATCTGGAGAAGGAACTCAACCTGCGTCGTATGCTCGGCAAGGCTGTGGTCGTTGCTGGTCTGGGCTTGACTGTGTCTTCGTGTATCGGAGGTTCACACATCAAGAAAGGTATGACTAAGTATCAGGCTGTAGGTGATGTGCCTGCCGTCATTGTCGACAATCTGGAGGGTGATGTGCCTGCAGAGAGAACGGTGGGCAAGGTACCATCGATAGACAATGACTCCTCTGATGTCAAGCAAGACTCTTGCGTTATCATAGACAAGAAGGATGCCAAGTCCAACTAACGACATAAAGGCTCCGCTGATGGCAGTATGCCGCCATCGTCTTGCCGTGGACGGTAGGGGAGTAGTGTCCCTTGTAGCATTGATGGGATGTCCCCTCAAGTGCAAGTTCTGTCTCAATGACCGGTGCCATGACATGAGCCTGACGCAGCGCGAGATTACGCCACAAGAGTTGTTGAGCGAAGTGATGATAGACAATCTCTACTTCCTCGCAACAGATGGCGGCATCACGTTTGGTGGAGGCGAACCGTTGCTCAACAGCCGATTTATCGAGGCGTTCTGCCAGATAGCAGACCCACGATGGACCATCTCGATAGAGACCTCACTCAGTGTTCCGCTTGATAATCTGAAGCATGTCTTCCCATATATAGACAAGTACATCATTGATGTCAAGGACATGAACGCTGACATATACCAGCAATACACACTCTGTCCACAAACCAATATGCTCAACAACCTCAAGTGGCTGCTGAGCAATATCGATGATATAAATAAGATTGAAGTTCGCCTGCCTCATATCCCTTCACACAATACCCAGGAGGATGTGGACCGTAGCCGTGCTATACTTATGGATATGGGCGTAAAGAACTTTGATGAATTCAACTATATTATTCCAAACAAATAACTCCTGCTCAAGTTTCGCTTGTCTGCTAACTAATTGCCACATGCGAAAGCCGAATCAATTAATAACCGAACACGAATCACACTAATCATACGAATCTTTAGCTTGGCAAGGCAAATACAACCACATTCGTTAGATTCGTTAGATTCGTGGTCAATTAATAACCGAACACGAATAGCACGAATCATACGAATCTTTAGCTCGGTAATGCAAATACATCCACATTAGTTAGATTCGAGATATTCGTGGTCAACAGATTCTGGCTTCGCTTGTCTGCTTACTAATTGCTACCTGAGAAACTTGTATAATCCCTATTAATGCATAATAGACTTCGTCGAGCTAAAGGTTCATAATGCATAATTCTTCCAATGCTCTATCAACGTTCCCCTCCTTGCGAGGGGCTGGGGGAGGTTTGGAGGTTAATCATGTATCTTGTCACGATACTTCTCAGGAACGAGAAGTATGAAGTTAGTGTCAAGCTTGTCCTTAGCAATCTGCAGCTGTCCCCTTGGAGAAGCGAATACTGATGCGGCTCCGGCAAACACTACGATAGACTCAGAGCTGCCGCCACAGAGTGCACCCTCACGGTCAGTCTTGAGTTTGCGCATACGTTGAGAAGCAAGATTGTTGATAAATTCGTCATACTGACCAGACGTGATCTTCCAGTTCTTCTCATAGTCCTTCTTGCCGTCATAACCCTTCGTGCGTAGCACAGTCACGCTGGTAGGAGTCACAGTGATAGTCACGCTATAGTGATACTCCGGAGCCACAGTGCCGTTGCTGTAACTGTACACTATCTTGGTAGCCTTGAGCAACTTAGCCTTGTCGAGTATAGTACCCGTAGCCTTGCGGTCAGTACGCTGCTTGATGGCACTCGTTATCTTCTCCACGTTTTGCTTCTTCTTAGGCTTCTGGGCAAACGCTGTTGATACACAAAATACTAATGCGATGAATGTAACGAAAAAGTAAGTTAATCCTTTCATGATATTTGATAGTTGAGTTAATGAATATCTGCAAATGTATGACAAAAGTATCATATTGCCAAATTATTCTGTGATCTTTTCCGCTCCGTCTTATTCTGTCAAGTACATTGTCATTGGTAATGACATACAATTAGGCAAAGCCAATAGATTTTGTGCCAAAAGGTATATCGTTACCTAACTATTTGCTACATGAGAAACTTGAATATAAGTAATGATATGCTTTAAGAATTGCATCTATTCGTAACTTTTACTCTTATGCGTTTTTACAACTTCTCTTTTAGCCAAGGCACATCATTCAGATACCCTACGATATCCATAATGTCTTCCTTTCGATGTACGTTCATAAGGTGCTTTATATCCTTTGAAAATTGTACCCCCTTATTGCCTGGCAGGTAAAAAAGGAAATACTGAATTACCAATAACACACCATTTAGGTTTGACCATAGTTCTCCTTGATCACCTTTTAATAGTGTCCTGAACTTACCTGCGCGAAGCGATTTATACAATCTTAAATCAAACAATGGATGTCCGTGAGCGCAATTATTTCTCATTTGACGGATTATCTCTATATAGTTCGGGAAACTGTGTTCGTCAGTTAAACCATAAAAAGCATACAGCTCCTTCTTTGTTTCTATATCCTTTAGATTATCAATTAATCTAATCAGATCACCAAATGATATGTATTCTAGAGTTTTCCATGATGGCGCATATTGATGGTCTATATGCTTAGCGTGATGTCTTCTTATCACATCATTATTCTTTATTTCCTCACTATATTTCCTCTGAAATGAACAGATGAAAGGTCCCATTACCACATCGCTGTCAGCAAACCAAAAAGGGTTATCTTTATGCTTGTTTGATACATGATAGATTACTTTTGTTCGTAGGTTCACTTCTATATCATGCAAATAGAGAGATAGCAATTGCCTAAGCTCTTTATCAAACTCGTATAATCTTACACTCTTATCGAATGAAGTTCCTGCTTTGAACAAATGACTCCTGTTATCTTTTTTAGGATATGACTTTTCCATAGGAAACCAGTAGAATCCAAGTCTATAATAACCTACGTCTAATAGTATCTCTTTGGCTCGCTCCACAGTACCAATTGTCATACCTCGTGAGCGCAGTCTTTCTAATTGTTCATCTATTGTTGTTGCAGTTTTCATGGCTATATAAATAAAAACGAGAGGACACCACCTGAGTGCCCTCCCTATTTTTCCGTTTTAAAGTGCCCATACACCTTGGTTAAGCGCACATGCACTAACTATAAGTCATTGCAAAGATACAAATAATAGTGTTTCATGCAAAGCTTTTTTATCATAAAACTTGAATGATTATTGATTTTCTTGATATTATCGCATTTGAAAAATAGGGATTGAGATACAATTCGAACTCAACTGAAACCCAATTGGCAAACTTGAATGCAATATCACGCTGAGCATAGGTCCCACCATTGCGACCTGTTGTGCATACTATACCGATGGCATTTGTCTGTTCTATCCATTTTGTAGGGCTAAGGGTGAAAGCATTTGTTCCTGCCTCTTGGAAAAGGGGGTCGAATCCGACCCCTTTAAATTGAGGGTTGTTGAGTTTCTCCCAAAGACCCATATACTCGATAGTGTTCAAACATTTCTGTCGCTATTTGCATAATAGAGAAGCCCCGTCTCCTATTTTGTGGGGACGGGGCTCTGTTGTTCTATGTCTCGGGTTGATTAGAATCTGTAACCGGCAGTGAGGGTGACTGTGGTAAATCTCCAGTCTTTGTCATAGAGCTTCTCCTTGTTCTGCTTAGTGAGTGGGATAGCGCAACGGAGGTCAAGCACGACTGGTACACCAAACTCGTATGATACGCCTACTGGCAGTGCGAGTGTTACGCTGTTGAATGCCTCCTTCATGTCCACCTTGCCTTCATGTCCTCTGTACTTGTCTGCTGAGAGGTTGAAGGTTGGCTGGAGACCTGCCTTGACTGCAAACTTGCCAATATGATACTGTGCGAGTACTGGCACGTTGAGGTATGAATACTTGTAGTATTGGTTGCCAGATGTATGGCCAGTATCCAGATTCTTGAATTCCTGTTCGTCTGACTTGGAGTAGAGATAGTCTACGCCGAGAGATATGCCCACATTGTCTGTTGCCATGTATTCTGCCTCGGCACCTATGAGCCAGCCATCGCCTGACGAAGCCTTGTAGTCTTTTGTCTCAAACGTTACCTTTGCGTTTGCCATGTTGTTGTAACCGATACCCACATGAGGTGTGAAGTGGAACTTAGACTGTGCACTTGCTGTGAGTGCTGCCACTGCCATAGCGGCAATCATAAAGATTTTCTTCATTTTCTTACTTTGTTGGTTAAAATGGGATTAGTAATAAGGGTTATCATTACGAATTGCCCTACATATCATATAGTTGTTGTACAAAAGTATGCAAAAGTATCTTATATATGTGTACTCATTGCGAAAATGTTTGCTGAATATGCAAATTGTTGACCAATATCAACGCATGTATGCCATACAGCAAGCGGCACGAGATGCCATATAGCTTGACAGTAA
>JAZLKQ010000402.1:0-3451 GCA_045597745.1 Bacteroidaceae bacterium
AGTGTTGATATACCCCAATTTGTGTGTTTTGTCTTGTACGCCCTCAGGGGCTCGAACCCTGGACCCATTGATTAAGAGTCAATTGCTCTACCAGCTGAGCTAAGGACGCATGGTCTTGTATCTTGTCATAATAATGTACGACGTACATCTAAGTGTGATACAGAGTGCATTTGCTTTGTCTCAAATGCGTTGCAAAGTTAAGAAGTTTTGCCGAGATGGCAAAACTTCTTATCATGTTTTTTGTTATGTAGAGGCATTTCAACCTGTATATATAGCTGTGATGCCAGTATGTGCAAAGCGTGTCTGTTATTCCTGTGGCAGATTGATAGAGATAAAGTCCTCGTCAAGCTGCTTTTGGTCGACAAATGATGGTGCGTCAAGCATGACATCACGACCCGAGTTGTTCTTAGGGAATGCTATACAGTCACGGATAGAGTCGAGACCGGCGAAGATGCTTACCCAACGGTCGAGTCCGTATGCAAGTCCTCCGTGTGGTGGTGCTCCGTACTTGAATGCGTTCATGAGGAATCCGAACTGCTCTTCTGCCTTCTCTGGAGTGAATCCGAGTATCTCAAACATCTTTGCCTGAAGATTAGGGTCATGTATACGGATAGAACCGCCGCCGACCTCGATACCGTTGCATACCATATCGTATGCGTCTGCACGTACTGCTGCAGGATCTGTGTCAAGCATAGGGATGTCTTCGTCCATTGGGTGTGTGAATGGGTGGTGCATTGCCATAAGGCGCTGCTCTTCTTCGCTCCATTCGAACATTGGGAACTCTGTTACCCAAAGAAGTGCAAACTTATTCTTGTCGCGGAGTCCGAGACGTTCGCCCATCTCGAGACGGAGTTCGCAGAGTTGCTTGCGTGTCTTCATGGCATCGTCGCCGCTGAGGATGAGGATGAGGTCGCCAGGCTGAGCGTTCATCTTAGCCTTGAGAGCCTGAAGGTCTTCCTGAGTGTAGAACTTGTCTACACTTGACTTGACGCTTCCGTCCTCCTGTACTCGTGCATATACGAGTCCCTTTGCACCTATCTGTGGACGCTTTACCCACTCTGTGAGCTTGTCAATGTCCTTGCGAGTATATGATGCGCATCCTGTGGCACAGATACCTCCGATATATGCTGCTGAATCAAATACTGCAAATGTACCCTTCTTGAGAGTGTCATCTAGTTCGACGAACTCCATGCCGAAACGCATGTCTGGCTTGTCTGAACCAAATCGCTTCATACACTCTATCCATGGGAGGCGGAGGAAGTTACCCTCGATTTCTACTCCTCGGAGTTCCTTGAAGAGGTGCTTTGCCATGCCTTCGAATGTCTGGATAACATCTTCCTGTGTGACGAAAGACATCTCGCAGTCTATCTGAGTAAATTCTGGCTGGCGGTCAGCTCTGAGGTCTTCGTCACGGAAGCACTTGACGATCTGGAAGTAACGGTCGAAGCCTGCTACCATGAGCAACTGCTTGAGTGTCTGTGGTGACTGTGGAAGAGCGTAGAACTGTCCTGGATTCATACGTGATGGTACGATGAAGTCACGTGCTCCTTCTGGTGTACTGCCGATGAGCATTGGAGTCTCCACCTCGAGGAATCCGAGGTCTGAGAGATAGTTGCGTACAGCGATACAGAACTTGTGACGAAGTTCAAGGTTCTTGCGTACTGCGGCACGACGTAGGTCGAGATAACGATACTTCATGCGGATATCGTCTCCACCGTCAGATTCGTCCTCGATAGTAAATGGAGGAGTGACAGACTTGTTGAGCACTGTGAGCTGGTCAACATTTATCTCGATATCTCCTGTAGGGATATTCTTGTTCTTGCTATATCGTTCGGCAACGACTCCATTAATCTGGATTACGTATTCACGTCCGAGCTTGTTAGCCTGTTCGCATAGTTCTGCGTTGGTCTCTTCGTTGAATACGAGCTGTGTGATACCGTAACGGTCACGAAGGTCTACGAATGTGAGTGCTCCCATCTTGCGTGAGCGCTGTACCCATCCGGCAAGAGTGACCTGTTTGCCTGCATCTGAGAGGCGTAGCTCTCCGTTGGTATGAGTTCTGTACATAATGCTGTATAGTTGTTATTTGGTTTGTTATAGTCAGTCTGTTGAATGTGTAGTGTATAGGCTGTGGCAGGCTTGATTCTGCCAAGTGTTGTGCAATACACCGTGCAAAGTTAGTTATATTATTTTATAAGATGTACTTTAGGATGACGTTTTTTCCATGTGTAGCATTAGAAAGGCAATCCTACGGCAAAGTGGAAGGCGAAGTCTCTGCTAAAGTCCGGATGTGCTATAGGGTAGTGGTCACGTCCCTTGTATGCAGGGTTGACGGCCTTCATGCCGGCATCAAATCGTATGGTGAAGAAATCGAGATTGACTCGTAGGCCAATGCCATAGCTGACGGCTATCTGCTTGTAGAATTCGTCGAGTCGGAATGCACCGCCAGGCTGGTCTTCATAGTTACGTATGGTCCAGATGTTACCTCCGTCTACGAATATCGCTCCGTTGATCTTCCAGAAGAGGAATGCTCGATATTCGAAGCTGAGGTCGAGTTTGATGTCTCCAGACTGATTGATGAAGTTGATGCCCTTGTCTACTCCGTTGTACGAACCTGGTCCCAACGATCGTACTGACCATCCTCTCACGCTGTTAGCTCCACCTGCAAAATATCTCTTTTCGAACGGGAGCACACTGGAGTTGCCATACGGATATGCAATACCAAGTCCGGTGTGGAAGGCTATGGAGTTGTTCTTGTCTATTCGTATGCTCTTGGCAAAGTCAAAGTCACTCTTGAAGTACTGTGCGTATGCGATGCCGCAGAATGTGCGCTGACCTTCAGAATTGCGCTTTGGTGCTATCTTTGAGAGTACATTGATGATATTTCCCGAAGTCTCGATGTTGAACTTGATAGTGTATGCATTCTTACCGTAAGTCGTTGTGACAGAGTTGCCAAGCGAATTGTATGAGTAAGTGTATCCAGTCTTTGTGATAAGGAGATTCTCGTAGTTGTACTTGAGTATCGCGTTGGTCTTGCCGAGCGAGTCCAGATATTGCTCCTTGAATGTCTTTGAAATCCATGGCATGTAGACATAGTTGACTTCCATAAGGTCAAATCGGTGCTGTACCTTCTGGTTGAGGTCTACCCATCGGTATCTCCATGCTGCGGTGAGCACACGGCGGTTGAACTCAGGACGGTTCTGCATATTGTACTGGAGTGCAATCTCAGATGTTGCGAAGTGTGTAGTGCCAAACTCCTTCTTGACAAATGGCAGAAGGAAGCCAGGGAACCCGAGTCTTGCTTCACCTCCAAACTCTACATAGTTGTGGCCTTCATACCCATCAAGCCCTGTAATGGCTTCGTATGCGCCACGTAGCTTGAAGGTGAATGTCTCAGAGCCCTTAAACAGGTTCTTGTGCTGGAACGAGGCACTTGCGGCAGCTCCGCGGT
>JAZLKQ010000403.1:0-1619 GCA_045597745.1 Bacteroidaceae bacterium
TCTTGAGGATATCGAGCGCGAGCGTAAGCTCACTCCAGAGGAGCGTGCAGAGTACAAGAAGTACAGCAAGCTTGCAGACTCATTCACTCCACTTGCTAAGGGTATGAACTCTGAGTTTGCTAACCAGAGCGCATACGACTCTATCCAGGTACACGGCGGTTCAGGATTTATGCTCGAGTACAAGTGTCAGCGTGTATATCGTGACGCTCGTATCATGTCTATCTACGAGGGTACTACTCAGCTCCAGACAGTTGCAGCTATCCGCTACGTTACATCTGGATTCTATGAGGGTGTCATTGCAGACTTCGAACAGGAGCCTGTTGCACCAGAGTACGCTGCATATGCAGACCGCATCAAGGCAATGGCGGAGAAGCTCAAGGCAGCTACTGCTAAGGCTAAGGAACCTGCCAATCAGGATCTCCTCGACCTTTGCGCTCGCAAGCTCTACGAGATGACAGCTTACGTCATCATGTGCCACCTCCTCCTTCAGGACACTCAGCGTGCACCAGAACTCTTCAGCAAGTCACTCGTAGTCTTTATGAACTACGCTGAGAGCGAAGTGGAGAAGCACTACAACTACGTAAACAAGCTCGACGTTGATCAGCTTGCAGCTTACGTACAGGAGTAACAACAACACACCACACTATACTATGATGATAGGGTGCGCCAAAGACTCTTTGGTGCACCCTTATTATATACAGATGTCATTAATGCTTCAAAGCGATTGAAGCAATACAAGACTATATCTCAGAAGCGACATCGTTTGAGTTTTGTTTGGCGAAGCCTATTACCACATGCAAAACTTGAAGAATTATATGTATACAGTTAATGACACATCATGCGGTCATCTGAGCTTGATGGACCGTATGCCTGAGCATGAATCGACCGTATGTTGATTTCAACACGTTGTCTATTATGTCATGCAATCGGCATCTATTAGTCGCATGACATAGGCTATTTTGCATGTTAATCTCAAATAAAGTTTGATTTTGTTGTACTTATATCGTTTTTTTTACATTTGTCGGAACAAATGTTCCTATGCTTATGTGTGTATAGGCATGACAACGTTCTTCATCGGGCAACAACCAATTATTAACATCAGATATTAACAAAATCAAAAGAATCATGAACAAACTATCAATTCTTGGAATCCTTGCAATGGCATTGTTGCTCGGTTCTTGTTCGAAAGATGACGACAGTGCAGACAAACCAAAAGAGCCTGCAAAGAAAGAGTTTACAGTAAAAGGCATTACATTCACAATGGTGAGAGTGGATGGCGGCACGTTCACTATGGGTGCAACTCCTGAGCAGGAAAGTGATGCCGACGACGATGAGAAACCAGCTCATCAGGTGACACTCAGTAGCTACAGTATAGGTCAGACAGAGGTGACTCAGGCACTTTGGCAGGCTGTGATGGGAAGCAATCCATCATACTTCAATGGCAATAACAAGCCTGTAGAACAAGTAAGCTGGAATGACTGCCAGACATTCATCAAGAAGCTCAATACTCTTACAGGCGAGAAGTTCCGCCTTCCTACCGAAGCAGAATGGGAGTATGCCTGTCGTGGTGGCAATAAGAGCAAGGGCTACATATATAGCGGTAGCAACAATATAGACGA
>JAZLKQ010000404.1:0-6009 GCA_045597745.1 Bacteroidaceae bacterium
GCCGTATGCGCTGTCCTCGTTCCAGAGGTTGAGGTAGTTGCCGTCGCCGCTTGAAGCGCCTTCTTCGTTGGCAAATCCGTACCATGTATTGTTGGAGAATGTTGCCCATCCCTCGTTTGTCCATCCGTCGACACCATTGAATGATGGGTTGTATATCTTGGCTGTATAGTCTACAGGATTGTCGTCAGAAGCTGGTTCTGCTGGCACCTGAATGTCAAACTCTGCCTTGTAGATGTCCTGGAGCAGCTTCTCTACATCAGCATTAGTATAATTGCTTGTGTCGAGAGACTCGAGGCTTGTGAGGAGGTCAAATGTAGACATGGCAGCCTCGAGCGATGCAGTCTCAGAGTATTCGTCGTACAATGCCTGGAGGTTGGCAGTCTCGTTGCTGACCTTCTCCATGTTCCATACATACTGCTGTGCCTCGTCGATGAGTGCCTTAAACTCTGAGTTTGTAGCATTGACATCATCTGTGCTGAGTGTGTGCGCCTCGATGATAGGTTCTACGATGTCAAGTATATAGTCGCCTATCTTCTCTCCGTAGTATGTGTTGGCGAGAAGTGCGAGGTCGTTGGCACTTTCCTTGTTGTCCGCGAGTGTCTTGTATGCCTCAATGTTAGTGTTGATGCGGTTGAGGACATCTTCGTATGCAGGAATGATGCTGAGTATCTCTTCCTTAGTAGTTGCGGTATTGACAGACTTGAGCACGCCGTCATACTCGTTGAGGAGGTCAGTCTGTACTGTCACCTCGTCAAACGAAGGTGCGCTCTCGAGCAGACCATTGAGCCAGTAGCGGTAAGCCTCTACGCCAGATCCGAAGTAGTTGACAGATGCGTTGTCAATAGCAATCCAGTTGGTACCAGCCTCTTCCTGCTTGAATCCGAACTCGAGTACGCCGTCAGTGACTTCTGTAGTTACGGCAAATGCCTTACCGGCAGCAGCACCGACTACGTCCTTAGTGTTCTCATTGGCGTATACACTACCATTGAGCTTCTCTGAATATACAGCGAGGCTTATCACGTAGATACCGTTAGGGAGACCTGTAAGTGTCTGTGATACAGTACCAGAGACATTAGCTCCCCAGATATTGAGAGTAGTGCCTTCGAATCCCTCCCAAGAGTCGTCTATCCATGTCTGAGTGTTCCATGTAGTAGCGTTGATGCCGTTGTACCAACCGTCGATAGCGTCGCAAGTAGGGTTGGCTATCATGCTTGTGAGGGCCTTAGGATTGTCAGGAGTCACGCTTGTCTCGTAGTATGCGAGTATCTTGGCATTGAGTTCATCGATGGCAGCCTTGAGGTCGTCGGCAGTAGCGTCCATATTGTCATAGGTTACCTGTGCTGCTGATGCGTCTACACCCATGGTAGTAGCTTCAGCGATGAGAGCCTTGAGGTCTTCAGACACGAGATATACCTGTATCTTCTCCTCGTATGCTAAGTAGTCGCTCTCAGATACGAACGCCCATGTGGCAAGAAACTGACCTGGCAGGTAGTCTGTATCTACTCCGTTGTAGCCGTATACTACGCCAGTACCAGTCCATACACCGTCTCGTGTGTTGGTGTAGTCTGTATAGTGTCCCATCATGTAGCCTTCCATTTCGCCGAGAGCGTTCCATGTAGGGTTGAGAGGGCTACCGTAGATCTGGTATGTGTTGCCTCCGAGGTCGTTGAAGCAGAAGTAACGATCTGTCGCGGCATCACTTGCGTCAGCGTAGATGTTGCCGTTGTCGGTGATGAACATGTTGTACCATCCACCCTTAACGGCAGAATTGTCAGAGATGATGTAGGTCATATTGTCCCATTCGCCATCTTCTGGCACGAACTTGTTGACCTTGATCTGCATACCCTCATTGCCTACTGAAATGTGAGTACCCCAGTCGTTGCCTTCAGTAAGAAACTGCTGTGATTCAACGTTGTAGAGGTATACTATCTCGTCCTCAACGAGTGGTAAGTAACTGCCTGAATACACAGGCTTGACTCTGTCGTCTGCATGGCTGCATAGTGCACCAAGTGCTGCGACAGAAGCGATGAGTAGATGTTTTCTCATAAGCTGTAGTCTTTTTAGACGTTCGTCATGAATGTAAGTAGAGGCTTGCGAACATGACGAAGCGTTTGGTTTATAATGTAATTCTCGTGTGCAAATATAGTTATTTCAGTTGAAAGTACCTTTGTGATAGATGTACAAATTGACTATTTGCCGAGAAAATTGTATATTTTACGTACTCGATTCTTCGCAAAAAGAAAGGTGGGAAGACTGTATGTATGGGTGACAATTCAACTGACGATACCAGTGGATTGAGATATTTATTGTATATGATACGGACGCATTCTTGCTTGTTGATGAAAAATAACTATATTTGCAACCAACAACTATTACAAACAGAAAAGACATTAAGATTATGGCAAAGGCATTATTGGCTATGGTGCTGGCAGCATTTGCATTTGTTGCCTGCACTAATGTGAAGAAGGCGGAGGAATCTGCTGATGCAGCAGAGACAAAGATTCTCGTACTTTATTATTCACAGAATGGAACTACTGCAAAGGTGGCTGAGGAAATCAAGAATCAGCTTGGTGCAGACATCGAAGCACTTGAGGCTGAGACACCTTACGACGGAGACTTTCAGGCAACTATAGAGCGTTGTCAGAAGGAGAAAGAGGCTGGCGAACAGGTTAAGCTCAAGCCTGTCAAGGCAAATATAGACGATTATGATGTGATATTCGTCGGTTATCCTATATGGTTTGGCTCGTATGCTCAACCTATTGCCGCACTTGTCAGTCAGCAGAGTTTTGAGGGGAAGAAAGTCGTGCCTTTCTGTACATTCGGCAGTGGTGGTCTGGTAGAGAGTACAGAGGCGCTCAGGGCGGCTTTGCCTAAGGCTGAAGTGCTTGACGGATATGGTGTCCGTTCGGCTCGTATGGACGCTATGCCAGAGGAGGTCAGTCGTTTCCTCATCGAGAGCGGGTATAAGGAAGGTGATGTTGAGGCTCTCCCGGGATTTATGGAACAGCGACCAGTAACTGACGAGGAGAAGGCGGTATTTGATGAAGCATGTAGCGACTACGAATACCCGCTCGGCACTCCTGAGATGGTGGCGGTGAGAGAGACATCAACAAGTACAGACTATCAGTTTGTCGCAAAGAGCGCAGGCAAGGACGGTGAAGAATCCACTTCTACTATATATGTGACTAAAGCAAAGAAGGATGGTGCAAAAGCTGTGTTTACGAGAGTGGACAGAATATAGTTTGATTATGAGAGATATATTGCTTGCATTACTGTTTTTGGTGTCAATGCATTCATTTGCACAAGAACATTTTGACCCAAAGACATTCAGGGCAGAGATACAGGAAATGTCCCCTATGAAGTATCCTTCAAGGCAGGTGTCGTATGGATATTCGCTGGAGTTGCGCAACGACTCGGCATTCGTCTATCTGCCATATATGGGTGAAGTGTACATGCCAACATTCGACAATCAAGGTATCAACTTCCAGTGCCCATATACAGGCATGTCCATACGAAAGAACAAGAAAGGTACAGCTACGTTGGTCACATTCTCCATACACCAAGGTACGGTCGGCTATACATTCAAGGCTACCGCATACAATAACGGGCGATTTTACCTTGACATGATGCCAAGCAATGCCCAGTCTTGCAGTTATATGGGGTATCTTAAGGAGAAGGAATAGCCTTCCCGTATAGCACTTGATTGCTATCGAAAAGTACAAAACAATGATTTTAGGTGCTAAACGTGCATGTTGGAAGGAGAAAATATGGCATAAATGTTGTTGATGTAAAAACATACAAATGAGGCACAGCGAACAGACGCTGTGCCTCATTTGTATGTAGTCATCTCCTACGACATAGTAAGTAGGATGTACTTACTTTTTGAGGATCAAGTTGATGAGCTTTGTCACGTCAGATACGTCTACGATGTTGTCACCGTTGATGTCGCCTTGAGGACCGTCATTTTGCAACTCATCGAGGGTAAACTCTCTTGTAACAACTGGTGAGTTCTCCTGTCCCTGTGCGGAAACGTATGCGCTTATGATGAATTTCACCTCGAGGTCCTTGCCGTCAGTTGACTCGCCTTCAAACTCGTTTGCCTTGATTGTATAGTGATACTTGACGTTAGGAGTCTTTGAGTCAATCTGTATCTTGCCACCGCTTATCTTGATCTCTGGTGCCTCACATGCAGTATTGTCCAGTTCGACGATGTTAAAGTCTTTCCATCCGTCAGCAATAGTGTATGCAGATGCCGAGCCTTTAGGGACGTAAACTGTACAGTTGCTCTTGTCCTCAGGCATGAATGTGACTTCGTTAATGTATGGAGGTGTTACGTTATTTGAATAGATTTCTGTAGTGTTCCAATTGTTGAAGAACGCACGCTTGGCAATATATAAGTTTGCATTAGAAGGCAACTTGATGGTCTTGGCTTGGGTACAGTCTATGAAGGCAAGTTCGCCGATGTATGTACAATTGTCAGGAATGATGATCTCAGGAAGCTTACCACATGCATAGAATGCACTGTCTAATACCGTTTCTAGCATTGAAGGAAGAGTGAGCGAAGCGATGTTGTTACAGTTTTTGAAAGCGCTTGTAGCTATGCATTTGAGGTTGGCAGGAAGTGTGAGAGATGTAATGGAAGAACAGTTCTCGAAAGCATTGTTGCCAACAAACACGACATTTGTTGGGATGACAAGCGGACCTGCAATCTTATTACAATCTCTAAATGCGCTTGCGCCTATGCTGTCAAGGTTCTCTGATAGCGTGATAGTAGTAAGGTCGGTACATCCTTCGAAAGCATATTCAGGAATGCTCTTAACGGAATTGCCTATTACTAACTCTTTCAAATTGCTTTTATTGCTTTCGCCTGTACCGAACATGCTCTTTGAACATAACAGCTCGTTGTCTGTTTCGAGATATTCTACAGGACAACTTTCGAAAAATCGGCCTCCATAGCGATCAAACTGATTAATGCTTGCAGGAATCTTTACTGATGTTAATCCACTGTAAGCAAATGCTCCTGAGCCTAAAAATTCTAAATTCTTCATCTCTGACAAATCTAAAGACGTTAGACTTTCGCATCGACAAAAGGCATCTTGGCTTATTGCTGTTAACCCCTTAGGTAAATTTATATCGGATAGTTTTGGACAATTCATAAAAGCATAGTCGCCAATCCCAGTAATGTCATCATGTAGTGTTACTTTTGTTAGTTCCTCACAAGCAGCAAATGTTTCTCGAGGAATTTGCTTAATATTAGTAGGAATGACAGCCTGAGTTAATCCTGTTCCTGCAAAAACACCATTCCCCAAGTTTATGATAGTAGTAGGAATTGTAATGGAAGTAAGGTTTGCGCAACCAGAAAATGCGGCCGCTCCAATCTCTTCCAGGCCTTCAGGTAATGTGATTGTTGTTAAATTAGGATTTCCTGCAAACGCACGTCTGCCTATTTTTTTTACAGAGGAAGGAATAATAGTGTTGGCGCTTCCGACAACTAAGGTATTGGTAGCAGTCTCGATTACGGCGTTGCACCCCTCTCTACTGTCATATACTTGGTTCCCGCTTTCTACGTTTATATACTTCAAACCTGAATCATTAAAAGCCCAAACGCTTATTGAGCTCAATGACTTAGGTAAGGTAATAGAAGTCAAACTAAAACAATCACCGAAAACAGAATCCTTAAGTTTTGTAACAGTGTTAGGAAGGTTGACAGATGCCAATTTTTTACAGCCCACGTTTTTATAAAGTGTTATGTATCAGGATAATGCATGTATATAGGTAGAAAAGTAAAAAGGTGGTTTAGGAGAGGTATAGAGTGAGCGTGAGATTTAACATTTTTAATATTTTTTAAGTACAAAATGATACTATGGATGGAGCTTTTGTTATAATATAAAGACTAATATAGACTTGGTATGCTTTACTTTTGAACTTACAATTAGCAACTTCTTATTTCAAAAAAGGGTAGTTTTATAAAAAAAAGTTTAATTATCGAGTACAAACGCAGAAAGATTT